>NZ_KV827261.1:110079-115454 GCF_001836075.1 Staphylococcus sp. HMSC035D11 | reverse complement strand
AAAACCTGTTCTTACTACTGCATGATCATCTGCAATTACTATTTTCAATTATAAGTCAGTCCCCTTACGCTCTCTAGAGTGGCACTTCTAAAGTGATAATCGTTCCTTTTCCTAAATGTGTTTCTACATTCACTTTTCCGTTTACAAGCTCTGCTCTTTCATTCATACCATACAATCCTAGTCCTGTACCTTGTGGTTGAGAATTCGGATCAAAACCTTGACCATGATCAATCACTTCAGCCATTAATAAACGTCCAACCTCCTGGACAAAGACATCTACCGAACTTACGCCTGCATATTTTAATGCATTAAATACCGCTTCCTGTACCACACGATAAACCACCGTTTCTACTTCACTATCATATCTTTTATCTTGAATGTTAGATTGATATACAATTTGCATACCATAATTATTTTCAAATTGTTTAAAATATGATTTAAAAGCCGCTTCCAAGCCTAAATCATCTAGAGATGAGGGTCTTAATTCAACTGATAGATGTCTTATATCATCAATCAATTTAGACATTAATCCCTCAATACGTTGTGATTGTTGGACAAGTTCTGAGGATTCTTTTTGATATTTCAGCAATCTGAGTTCAACATCAATATTTAGCATTTCTTGTACAACACTATCGTGTAGTTCTCTAGAAATACGTTTTCTTTCATTTTCTTGCGCGGAAATTGTTTTTCTCATCATCTGACGTTGATACATTTTTTCTTGTCTTTCAATTTGCGGCGAAATATCTTGAAGTGTAAATGCATATATCTCATTATCTTCATCAATCGCTTGATAAGAAGCTGTAAATGGTCGAACTTTATGATCTACTGTTTTCATAAACACTTGAAAATTGATATCGTTTGGTTTAGATGTGTCTAAATAACAATTTTTGCAACTTTGAAGTTCAAATTCATTTGAATACCCTTCACAACGATCACAAATCGCATTTGTCATCGCACTATAATTATTATCTTTTGAAATAATTTCTTCAGCGGCGTCATTCATTGCAATGACTTTTCCTTCTTTATTTACAAAAACAATTTTTTCATTTGTAGTTTCATAATATTTTTTTAGTAAGTCTTCCATTTGCAGATTATATAACTCTAACACATATATCACCTAGATTTCTTCATTAAATTCCCACAAACGGCCTTTAATATTTAATTGATTAATCACTTTAGGCAATGTTTTATTACCTCTTTGTCCTAATAATAACACGCCTGCAACATGCTGTTCATGCCATAATGGTATAGCAACGAGCGCGTTTAAGTTTTCACTCATCAAAATAGGGTACTTAATTTTTTCTTCTGGTGTTATTGTTTTGGAAACATTTTCTATAACCATTCGCTTTCCTGTTTTCATGACTGTCCCAGCTAAGCCTCTGCCTTTTCTCAAAACAATCAATTTATAACGACTGTTTAAATTACCTGAAACATATTGCCATTTAATAGGTCCAGAAGGTTCGTGGTTTTCATATAGTGCAACAGCAGCAAAATCACAGTTTACTTTTTTTCTAAGTGTGTCAAGTTCCTGCTGAAAATGTACCGGTTCAAACAAAGGTTCCGGAATCATATATCGTACTCCTTTTATATTTAATGTGCACGAGGTGCTTTATGTTTTCTATATACAATATAACGTCTATTTGTATATGCTAATGGAATACTCCATACATGTACAAGACGTGTAAATGGCCAACAAGCTAATATTGTAAATCCTAATAAGATATGAATTTTAAATGATAATGGAACGCCTGTCATTAGTGCTGCATTGGGTGAGAATGTAAATAAGTGTCTAAACCATATAGAAATCGTTTGACGGTAATCAAAGTCAGTTACCATTGCATTAGTAACTAAAGTTGAGAAACATCCCATAAATATAATCAATATTAATAAGAAATTTACGAAAATATCAGAAGCTGAACTTAACTTTCTCACATTACTAATCGTTAAACGTCTTGCTGTTAAAAGTAACATTCCAATTAGAGTCATTATACCAAAAATACTACCAATATAAACAGCTCCAAAGTGATATGTACTTTCGCTTATGCCAAGTCCATCTATCCATTTTGCTGGAATAGCTAACCCCACCACATGACCAAAAAATACTGGAATAATTCCTAAGTGAAATAACAGACTGCCCCATTTAAGTTGTTTTTTTTCTAAAAACTCACTCGATTTTGCAGTCCATGAAAACTGATCATATTTATATCGAGCAATATGACCAACGATAAAAATTGCCACACATAAATATGGGTAAATAATCCAAAGAAATTGATTAAGCATGATGTGTCACCTCTTTTGGAATGTCTAAACAAGCTTTTAATGTTTCTCGTAATGCACGAATCACATAAGCGTAAGGATTATTCTCCTTAGCTAATTGATTTGCCATTTCATATGTACCATCTTCAATAATCATAATCACTAACTCAATATTGCCTTCTGCACGAGGATCATTATGCCAACTTGCTACATGTAAAAACTGCAACATCAATGGTAGATAATCTGATAATTCATTATCTACCATTTTTAATCCAAACATTTCATAAAGTACTTTTAGTTTTGCGAGCATTTGACCTCTTTCTTTTTGAGTATCAAATTTATTGTAAGTCATATAAAGTGGTGATGTTTTATTGAAATCAAATGTATCCGTATAAATTGCTTTAATTTCAGATAAAGTAAATTGGTACATAATTTCACGATATTTCATTAAATCTGCATATCCTGGATGCGAAGGATGAATCGTTTCTTCAAATGTATTAGGATGAAATGTTAATTTTTCTGGAAAATTAAGTTGTTGTGCAAGATATCCAAAACTTTCTTGATAGTATTTAAATTGTGTTAGATTAATCACGGAAAATACCTCCATAGAAATTCTCATTATAAATCTCTTGACCAGATTTTCCTGACGTTGAACCTACTGGAACACCGCAGCCTTCACAATTATCTCCGAAATATTCACCGCCATATCCTTGGCTACCTTGAGCGTGATACGTATCTAAATAGGTTTCTTTATGTGAAGATGGTACAACAAATCGATCTTCATATTTAGCTAAACCTAATAGACGATACATTTCTTTTGTTTGAATTTCTGATAAACCTAAACGTTCTAATCTAGAAGTATCAAATGGTTTGTTTGTGACTTGAGCACGCATATAACTTCTCATCATTGCCATTTTTTGTAACGCTTCTTTTACTGGCTCTACTTTACCTGCTGTAAATAAGTTTGCTAAATATTCAATAGGTAAACGCATTTCTTCGATGGCCGGGAAAATCATATCTGGATTTTGACCTGAATTTTTACCTTCAAAATAACTCATAATTGGACTTAAAGGCGGGCAGTACCATACCATTGGCATTGTTCTAAATTCAGGATGTAATGGAAATGCCAATTTATATTCAATCGCTAATTTATACACAGGTGAATTTTGAGCAGCTTGGATCCATTCATAACTGATACCATCTTTTTCTGCTTGTTCAATCACTTCTTCATCAAATGGGTTTAAGAAGATATCAAGTTGTTTTTCATATAAATCTTGTTCATTTTCAGCTGAAGCCGCTTCGTGTACACGATCAGCGTCATATAATAAAACGCCTAAATATCTCATTCTTCCTGTACATGTTTCTGAACATACAGTTGGCATTCCTGCTTCAATTCTTGGGAAGCAGAATGTACATTTTTCAGCTTTATTTGTTTTCCAGTTGAAATATACTTTTTTGTAAGGACAACCTGTCATACAGTAGCGCCACCCACGACATGCATCCTGATCGACTAAAACAATACCATCTTCATCTCTTTTATACATAGCCCCTGAAGGACATGAAGCAACACAACTAGGATTTAAGCAATGCTCGCATAGACGAGGTAAATACATCATAAATGTTTCATCAAATTGGAATTTGATATCTTCTTCAATTCTTTGAATATTTGGATCTTCTGGTCCTGTTACATGTCCGCCAGCTAAATCATCTTCCCAGTTTGGTCCCCATTCAAGATTTAGTCTATCTCCTGAAATCAATGAATGTGCTTTTGCCACTGGTGAATGTTTACCTTCTTTAGCTGTGGTTAAATGTTCATAATTATAAGTCCATGGTTCATAATAATCTTTGATTAACGGCATATCTGGATTATAGAAGATTTTACCTAAGGCAATTTTAGACCACTTACTACCTGATTTAAGCTCAAGTTTACCTTTTTTATTTAATACCCAACCACCTTTATAGTGCTCTTGATCTTCCCAACGTTTTGGATAACCTACACCTGGTTTGGTTTCTACATTATTAAACCACATGTATTCTGCACCCGGTCTATTTGTCCAAGTATTTTTACATGTCACACTACATGTATGACACCCAATACATTTATCTAAATTCAATACCATTGCAACTTGCGCTTTAATCTTCAAGCCAATTTACCTCCTTCATTTTTCTAACTGCGACGTACACATCACGTTGGTTTCCAATTGGTCCATAGTAATTGAAGTGATAACTAATTTGTGCATATCCTCCAACTAATTGCGTAGGTTTTAGGTGAATTCTTGTAGGTGCATTATGTGATCCCCCACGAGTATCAGTAATCTCAGAACCTGGTGTTTCAATGTGCTTATCTTGAGCGTGATACATAAACATTGTACCTTTCGGCATGCGGTGTGACGTTACCGCTCTTGCAGTTACAACACCATTTCTGTTATAAACTTCAAGCCAATCATTATCATTGATACCATGTTGCTCAGCATCTTCATTAGATAGCCAAACCACTGGACCTCCTCTGAATAGAGTCAACATACGTTCATTATCTTGATATGTTGAATGAATATTCCATTTTCCATGAGGTGTTAAATAACGTAGAACAAGTGCATCTTGTCCACCTTTTATCTTTTTATCTCTTGCGCCAAATACCATTGGTGGAAGTGTTGGTTTATATACTGGTAAGCTTTCACCAAATTGCTGGAATACTTCGTGATCGATATAGTAACTTTGTCTTCCAGTGAGCGTTCTAAAAGGTACAAGTCTTTCAATATTTGTTGTAAATGGAGAATAACGACGATTATTTTTATTAGAGCCTGGGAATACTGCTGTTGGGATAACTTCTCTTGGTTGAGCTGTAATATTTAAGAACGAAATTTTTTCAGATGCACGTTCTTTTGAAATATCCTTCAATTCCATTCCAGTTTGATTTTCTAAATCTTCATATGATTTTTGAGATAATTTACCATTCGTTGCCGAAGAGATATTTAAAATTGCATCAGCTACTTTACGTGCAGTATCAATACGTGGTCTATCGTTTCTAACAGAATGTTCATCGTCATCATTCCACGTACCAATCATACTTTTTAGCTCTTCGTATTCTTCTTTAACGCTAAAACTAACGCCGTGTGCCC
>NZ_KV827261.1:101648-109979 GCF_001836075.1 Staphylococcus sp. HMSC035D11 | reverse complement strand
CCCTACTTTACCTTTCTCAAGTAAAGGTCCTAATGTAACGTATTTATCATAAATTTTAGTATAGTCACGTTCTACAATAGAGAAGTTAGGCATAGTTTTACCTGGAATACCTTCTACTTCACCTTTAGACCAATCTTTAACGATACCGTATTCAGAACCTAGTTCTTGTTTAGAGTCATGTGCAAGTGGTGTAGTTACCACATCTTTAAATGTACCTGGTAAATAATCTTTAGCCATTTCTGAAATTGCTTTACTCAATGTTTTGTAAATGTCCCAGTCAGAACGTGACTCCCATAATGGATCAATTGCTGGATTAAATGGATGAATAAATGGATGCATGTCGGTTGAAGATAAGTCATGTTTTTCATACCAAGTTGCTGCTGGCAGCACAATATCAGAATATAAAGGCGTTGCAGTCATTCTAAAATCTAATGATACAAGTAAATCTAATTTACCTACTGTATCTTCTCTCCATTTAATTTCCTCTGGTTTATCATCTTCATTCGGTTCAGCCATTAATCCTGAACGTGTACCAAGTAAATGTTTCATAAAGTACTCTTGACCTTTAGCTGAACTTGAAATTAAGTTAGATCTCCAAACAAATAATGTTTTAGGATGATTTTTTCTTAAATCTGGGTCTTCAATAGCAAATTCTGTTTCTTTATTTTTCACTGATTCAATCGCACGTTTTAAAATAGCTTCATTTGAATCATCGCCCGCATCTTTTGCTTCTTCACCAAATAACAAACTGTTTTTATTAAATTGTGGATATGAAGGTAACCAACCTAAACGTGCTGCTGTCACATTATAATCTGCTGGATGCTGATGTTTAATGTTGTTAGCAAGTGGTGATTTCAATTTATCTACATTAGATTCTTCATATTTCCATTGATCAGTTGCAAAATAGAACCAACTTGTACCATTTTGTAAACGTGGTGGACCTTGCCAATCTTTAGCGAAAGCTACAGTATTCCATCCTTCAATTGGACGACATTTTTCTTGCCCAACATAGTGAGCCCAACCTCCACCATTAACACCTTGGCATCCACATAATAGAACTAAATTCAATACAGCACGGTAAATGGTGTCAGAGTTAAACCAGTGGTTAATCCCAGCACCCATAATAATCATCGAACGTCCTTTAGTATCAATAGCATTTTGTGCAAATTCTCTTGCGACTTGTGTCACTAATTCTTGTTTAATACCTGTAACGTTTTCTTGCCATGCAGGTGTATATTTAGATTCACTATCTTCATAAGATTTAGCTTCTAACTCATGACCAAATCGTTTAATACCATATTGACTAGCCATTAAATCATATACTGTAGCAATACGTACTTCTTTACCATCTGCTAATTTAACTTTTTTAGTTGGGATAGGTCGTTCGAAAATACCGTCTCCTTGACTATCAAAGTAAGGGAATTGAATGGTTTGTAACTCATATTCTTCTTCTGCAACAGATAAAGCTGGATCAATTTTACTTCCATCTTCTGTTTCAAGTTTTAAATTCCATTGTTTGCCTTCTTCCCAACGTTGACCCATTGTACCGTTTGGAACCACAAGTCGATGGCTAATCGCATCGTGAATAACTGGTTTCCACTCACCATTTTCACTTTTTATACCTAAATCGCTTGCACGTAAAAATCGTCCTGCCTTATAACCATTCTCATCTTCATCCAGCATCAATACAAATGGCATATCTGTATATTGCTTTGCATAATTAACAAACATATCACTTGGTTTATCTTCATAAAATTCTTGTAAGATGACATGCGTCATAGCTTGAGCAACTGCGGCATCTGTTCCTGGATGAGGTGCTAACCAATTATCAGCAAATTTAACATTTTCTGCATAATCTGGTGCTACAGACACCACTTTTGCACCTTTATAACGTACTTCAGTCATAAAATGGGCATCAGGCGTACGAGTAAGTGGAACGTTAGATCCCCACATAATGATGTAAGAGGCATTGTACCAATCACTTGATTCAGGTACATCAGTTTGTTCACCCCAAATTTGAGGAGATGCAGGTGGTAAATCAGCATACCAATCATAAAAACTTAACATTTCCCCGCCTAATAAATTAATAAAACGCGCACCAGATGCATAACTAATCATCGACATTGCTGGAATAGGTGTAAAACCAGCGATTCTATCCGGACCATCTTTTTTAATGGTATAAAGAATTTGTGCTGCGATAATATCTGTTACATCTTTCCAACTTGCACGTACATGTCCACCTTTACCACGTGCTTCTTTATATAATTTAGCTTTCTTTTCATCTTCAACGATAGATGCCCATGCGGCGATACGATTTCCATTATTGTCTTCAAGTGCTTCTGTCCATAGATCTAATAGTTTACCTCTAATGTAAGGGTATTTTACACGAAGTGGGCTGTATTCATACCATGAAAATGACGCGCCACGTGGACATCCACGAGGTTCAAATTCAGGCATATCTGGACCACAACTTGGATAGTCAATTTGTTGATTCTCCCACGTAATCACACCATTTTTAACGAAAACTTTCCACGAACATGATCCTGTACAGTTTACGCCATGTGTGGTTCTTACTACTTTATCGTGACTCCATCTTTCACGATACATTTTTTCCCATTCTCTACTTTTACTTTCTAAAACTGACCAATTTCCATTAAACGTTTCAGTTGGTTTGAAAAAGTTTAATCCGAATTTTCCCATTTATATAAATCCTCCTACCTGCAAAGGTAATACGTTACTTATGTCCAATGTTATTTAAAGAAATTTCATTTAAATTGTACATTTTTTCACATGGTTTTTATATTAGGGAATTACCTATTTCATATAAAAGAATCCCTAAAAAAAGTGAGATAACACACGTTTTAAATATCGTGTTATCTCACTTATGACATTCGAAGCGTAAAGAACTACACTTCAATATATTTAATATTTTGGTGCTGCGTTATGATCGATTCATATAAATACTTTTGTGAAGAATGATAAGTTTCATCATATTGAATTAAGCATTTTAAATACTGTTGAGATAAGTCTTCTGCTTTTGAAAGGGCTAAGTCTTTATTCCCTTTAATAACGTACAATGTTTCATCTATTGTTTGTTTTGAGTGTATAATCTTTTCGTCATCCATATAGTTAATGATATGACCTAATATACAAATTCCTGGATCATGTTTAATATTAAGCTTAGATAATTGATGTTCAATAGTGCTTAGTTTACCAACCACTATGGCTTCGTTATAACACGTAGCATTAAAAATGATAGCAATATCATAATCTTCTTTAGTATATCTTCTAATTTGATTAATAATATCATTTAATCGTTTAATTCCCATATAAATTGCCAAAGTCCCACCATTAGCTAAATTACGTATATCCATGTCTTGATCAATATCATCTTTAAAATGACCTGTGGAAAATGTAACACTTGGTGCTACTGAGCGCATCGTTAAACCTAAGTCTAATGAAGCTACCGCTGCACTCGCAGAAGTTACCCCAGGTACAATATCATAAGCAATCTGATGTTCTTTTAAAATGTCTATTTCTTCAGTTACTCGGCCAAACACTGCTGGGTCTCCACCTTTTAAACGTACAACAATTTTATACTTTTTCGCTGCTGCTACTATTTTTAAATTGATACCTTCTTGTTGAATATGTTTAGTATAAGGTTTTTTTCCAACATCTATGATTTCAGTAGTTGGCTTTGCATATTGTAATATCAATGGATTGACAAGACGATCATATAAAATAACATCTGCTTGACGAATTAATCGTTCTGCTTGTTTAGTTAGCAAATTAGGATTGCCAGGACCAGCTCCAATTAAATATACTTTTCCAAATTCACTTTTAGTGACTAGAGACATATAAATACGTCTCCATCTTGAATTTCAACTTGATATGTTTCAACACAACCTGTATCAGGTTCTTGCACTTCACCCGTATTCAAATCAATTTTTTGATCGTGGAGTGGACAATAAACATATTCTCCACTTACAGTACCTTCAGATAACGGTCCTTCTTTATGTGGACACACATTATTAATAGCATGCACTTCTCCATTTTCTGTTAAAAATATACCGATTTGTTTATCTTTAACGATAACCTTTTTACCAATTAATGGTGTTAATTCATCCATAGTTGTTACTTTAACTTTTTCCATTACACTCATCCTCACACTTTCTCGACTTCAAATATTTTTTGTGCTTCTTTATTTTCAACAATAGCTTCCCAAGGTTCTTCTTCAAGTGCTTGTTTTGCATCCATAATTCTATCAAAAAGTTCTTTTTGACGTTGTTCATCTAAAAGCACTTCCTTAACATGATCAAATCCTAGTCGTTTAAGCCATGGTGCTGTTCGTTCAGCATATATTCCAGTCTCTCTGTAATACTGCATAAGCGCACCACAAAGTTGTACCACTTGATCTTCTGTTTCAACAGTAGTAAGTAATTGACCTACAGTTACCTCTGTACCACCGTTACCGCCAATATAAATTTGATAGCCATTTTCTACTGAAATGACACCAAAGTCTTTAACACCTGATTCTACACAGCTTCTTGGACAACCAGAAACACCCATTTTAAATTTATGAGGTGTGTCTATGTATTCAAATGTTTTTTCTAATCGAATACCTAAACGTGTAGTATATTGTGTACCAAATCGACAGAATTCTTTACCAACACAACTTTTCACAGAACGCGTTTTCTTACCATATGCAGAGGCAGAGCGCATACCTAAATCTTTCCAAACTTTTGGTAACTCATCTTTTTTAAGACCATATAACCCTACACGCTGAGACCCTGTTACTTTAACAAGAGGCACGTTATATTTTTTCGCTACTTCACCTAAACGAATTAATTGGTCAGCATCTGTGACACCACCACGCATTTGTGGAATCACTGAGAAAGTACCATCATTTTGAATATTTGCATGATAACGTTCGTTCGCAAATCTTGATGCTTTTTCATCTTGGTGTTCATGAGGATATACCATATTTAGATAGTAGTTAATAGCTGGGCGACATTTTGGACAACCATTTTTATCTTTAAAATCAAGTACATGACGAACTTCTTTTGATGTTTTTAAACCTTTAGCTCTAATTTGGGTAACAATTTCATCACGTGTTAAATCAGTACATGCACAAATACCCGTTGGTTTAGCAGCTACAAATTCATCACCTAATGTACATTTTAGTATTTCTCCAATTTGTCCTTTACATTTACCACAAGAATTTCCTGCTTTGGTTGTTTTTGTAACCTCATCTACAGTAGTCAACCCATTTGTTGTAATTGCATTGACAATCGTACCTTTATCTACACCATTACAACCACAAATTGTTTCATCATCAGGCATATCTGCTATTGAAGTTCCACTTTCTTCTCCGCCTTTATGAAGAAGTGACACTAGTGTGTAGTCCTCTAGTGATTCATGTTTTTTCATCATATTATAAAATCTTGAACCATCATCTGTATCGCCATATAAAACGGCACCTACCACTCGACCATCACTTAGGTAGACTTTTTTGTAAATATTATCTACACTGTTAAAGATTTCGATACCGTGTACAGTTTCATCTTCAACGATTTGTCCTGCACTATATAAATCACAACCTGATACTTTTAAAGACGTAAATGTCGTAGATCCTTTATATCCTTCAGTCTCTTTACCTGTTAAATAATCAGCAAGCACTTTACCTTGTTCATAAAGAGGTGCAACTAAACCATATACTTTACCATTGTGTTCTGCGCATTCACCCACGGCATAGATATGTTCATCAGATGTTTGTAAGTAATTATTAACGACGATACCTCGATTCACTTCTAATCCCGCTTCACGAGCTACTTCGGTAAATGGACGTATACCAACAGCCATAACGACTAAATCTGTTTCTATTACTCTACCATCAGCTAGCTTAATAGCTTCTACATCATCTGTTCCTATAATTTCTTTAGAATTTGCTTGTAGTTCAATATGCATGCCTTGACGTTCTAAATCAGCTTTTAACATATCTCCAGCTTTACGGTCTAATTGCATTTCCATCAGCCATTCTGCTAAGTGAAGAACTGTCACATCCATACCTTGATCCATTAATCCTCTTGCACATTCTAATCCAAGAAGACCTCCACCAATAACAATGGCACGTCGTTTTGTTTTAGCAATTTCAATCATACGCTCAGTATCTTCAATTGTGCGCCAACCGATGACACTTGGTAATTCTGATCCAGGTATAGGTAAAACAAATGCCTTTGAACCCGTCGCAAAGATACAGATATCATAAGCTACAGTGATACCTTTAGATGTAGTGACAGTTTTGGATTGTCTATCTACTTTTTCAACTGGATCATCTACAATTAGTTCAATATGATGTTCTTTATACCAGTCATAATCATTCATAATCGTTTCTTCAACTGTTATTTTCTTTTGTAAAATGTTGGATAACATGATTCGATTATAATTAGGATAAGGTTCTTTACCGATAATTGTAATGTCAAATTGAGAATCTGAACGTTCTAAAATTTCTTCAATTGTTCTTAAACCAGCCATACCATTACCAATCATTACGAGTTTTTGTTTAGCCATATCAATGCCCCTTTTATTACATTTAATTATTATTAAATTCAAATAGTTTTGCACTCACTATTCTTTACAAGGCTATTTTATACCATATTCTTTTGAATTTGTGATTATTTTCACACTTAAATGTAAAATCGGGGATTTCCCTAATAAAAAACACCTTCCATTACATAAGTGAGGATTTAGCACTCATATAATGAAAGATGTATGTAGTTACTATACTGTTAATTCTTTTAATCGCTCTCGAATAATCGATTTTAAAATAGGGTCGAAATTAATAGACGGAGTCATGTGCAATTCATTAGCAATATCCATCTCTGATATAAGACCTTTTACTTTATTAACTAAACGTCCATCATATAAAAACATTGGAACCACAATAAGATGACGATATTGTCTTGAAAGTTGATCTAAATCATTTTTAAACGTAATATCTCCATATAACGTACGGCAATATATAGGTTTGTCTTGCTTTAACTTAGTACTAAATTCTTTTAGTTCATCATGTGCTTTAGTATAAGAAAAGCTACCATGTGCAATCAATACAACTGCCACATCTGACTCTTTATTCATATCCACATCATTAATACGTTGTTCTACTAAATCCACCATATATGGATGCGTACCAAGAGGCGCACTAATTTCATATATTATATTTGGATGTGCTTGTTTAATGTTTCTTAACATCTCTGGAATGTCTACAATGTAATGCATGGCTGAAAATATAAGTAAAGGTACAACTTTAAATTGCGTTTCCCCTTTTTCTATTAAATTAGTAATAGTATTTTCAACGCTTTTTTCTTCACTTTCAATAAAAGCAAGCTCATAAGCGTAAGTTTCATCTTGTAATAAACTATCTATAAATTCACCGAGTGCTTTATTTTGATCTCCTTTTCTCATGCCATGAGCTACTAGAATATTCGCAACCAAATGGTTTCCCCCTTATTATTTTAATGTTGATTAAAATAATAAGATTTTCTGAATATTAAGTCAATATGTTGGGGATTAAAAGAGCGAAAATGTCTCTCGATATTTCCGCTCTTTGATCGTCTTACTATGCTTTTATACTGTCTCTTTTTCCGTTTAAATAGGCATAAACAAGTCCTACAAAAATACCTCCACCAATATAGTTACCTACAAAAGCAAATACGATATTTTTTAGCACATCTATCCATGATAATGCATCACTATTATAAAAAATCATTCCTGCATATAATCCAGCATTAAATACAACGTGTTCATATCCCATAAATACAAATACTATAACACCAACAGCAATGAAAAATGCGCGCGCTAAACCTTCTTTAAAAAGCATTGAAACATAAATACCAATATTAATAAAGAAGTTACAGAATATCCCTTTGATAAGAATATTTAACCAAGTTGATTCTACCGTTTTTAAATGTACTGTTTTACCTAGACTTGCAACCATTTCAGGTGTCATCACATGTGTACCCTTCATTAATAAGAATAAAATAAACCCACCTATAATATTTCCAATAAAACAAAATAAGAATATGTATAACATTTTTTTAACTGCAATGACTTTGTAGTACCATCCGACAGTTAAATACATAAAATTACTAGTAAGTAATTCTGAATTAGTTAGAACAATAAGAACTAAAGCTAAACTAAATGAGATTGCTCCTAATAAATTAACAAGTCCATCATTTGTTCCTGCAAACTGTGTTTTGATTGCTAACATAAATACTGTAACAATAGCTAATAAAAATCCTGACATCATTGACTTTAGTAAATATCGTCCAG
>NZ_KV827261.1:0-101548 GCF_001836075.1 Staphylococcus sp. HMSC035D11 | reverse complement strand
TGTTTGAGTTGCCATAACTTCTTTCATTTGTACCTGTCTTACAGCCGCTTTAATAAGATCTTTTGTAGTATATGTATCTTCAATTGTTGTATGGTTACTTGTCATATTCCCTCTCCTTAATTCATTTATAATTTTATATTATATATAGTGAAGTGCATTTTGAATAGAGAAGATTAAAAAAGAGCAACATATGGAGGTTTATTTTCCATATCTTGCTCTTGTCATGATATTAATGTGCTTTTTTTAATTTTGAAAAATAACGTAATCCTGAAGCAAAAATACCATAGCCTAATGCCGTTCTTAAAATATATTTTATGACGCCATTATTTAAACACTTTGAATTAATTAATAATGTTGGAATTAAAGTACTAATTGAAAATAATCCCAGCACTTTTAAATATCTTTCTTTCATACTATATCATCCTCTTTTCAATATTATTATAACTTAAAAGTTCAATTTAATTTTGACATCCTCGTGACGATTTATTCATTAAGTAAGACTTCTAGTTGATCTAATGTTGAATTCATACCTGCTTCTATTCCCATACCTACTGCTTGTTGAGCTGCTTCTTTAGTTGGAAACACTGACGTAGACGTAATAGTAGTCATTTGTTTATTATCTGAGTTAAAATTGATTGAAATATGCATACCAGGTAAACGCGTATCTTTTTTTCCCTCAGGTGTAGCAAAGTAATCAAAGTATTCAAGATACTTCGGACGATCCACTTTTCGATATTCTGTTAATGTATAGCTTGTCTGTTCTGAGGTTTCTATTGCAAAGAAGGCTTCCCCGCCTTCTTCAGTATTAAAACGATATACTTTTGTCTTAGCGCCTTGAGGATGAAACCATTGCTCAAATAACGATGGATTTGTATAGGCATCAAATACATCATTGATAGGAGCTTTAAATGTTCTTTTAAAAATTATTTTATTTTCTTTTACATCGATTGACATCGTTATCTCTCCTAATTTCTAAAATGGTGATTTCTATAATTTAACAACTATTATATTTTAAGACAATAAAAAAACAGGCAAAGTTAGAACTCTGCCTGTTTTTTAACTTTATTATTCTTCAATAGGAAATTCTAAATCGAATTCCACATTTAATGTTTTACCTAATAAGAAACCAATAGTTTCTAATGGTTGGTTAAATGTAACACCATATTTTTCACGATCAAGTTCGCCAGTAATAACTAAACCTGCTGTATTTTTATTATTAAGTGGGTTTAAGCTAATACCTTTATAATCTAAATCGAATGTTTCTTTTTGTGTTTGATCTTTAATTGTTACATTACCAGTAACTGAATGGTCATCAACACTAATAATTTCAAATTTAATTTCAGGATATTGTTCAACGTTTAAGAAATCTTCACTTTTAAGATGATTATCACGATCTTCTACTTTAGTATCAATAGAATTAGCTTGAACAGTAAAAGTGCCTTTTAAAGAACTTAAATCATGAAAGTCACCTGTAATATCTGCATCAAAATCGTTAAAACGTCCTTTTACATTACTAATTACAAGGTGTTGTATTGAGAAATTCACACCTGAATGAACTGGATCTAAATTAAAGTTAGCCATTTATTTTCCCTCCAATAGTGAAATGATAAAACTAATAGTATTCATTTTATCTATCTTCTACTTTAATATAATTATTATACTCAGTATATTAAATAAATCTAATGAAAATGACAAACTAAACGACTTAATTAAAGTAAATTAATTGTTCTAACTTTATTTCTTTTATCTCTATTCCCTTTTTTTATAAAAATAATGATTTTAAATGTAAGATTTTTAAATATTTCATAAACTATATAAAAACATAATTAAAAGACCTAATTTAATATTTAAACAACACTAAGTTAGGTCTTTTGTATTATGCTATAAATATTGTTTCCATTCTTTAACTTTATAAGGGTCTTCTACTTTTTTACCATTGATAAAAACTGTTGGAACAGATTGAATATGATTTTCTTTTGTTAACTTTTTCTGTTTTTCTGCTTCCTTCCAAGCATCGCTATTTTTAGTTTTATATTCTTTTTTTATGCGATCTTTTTGTTTTTGAGAAATATTTAATTGGTCAATTTCTTTATCTAGTAATGTTTCAGTAATCCAATGTTTTTTTTCTTCTTGTTGATGAGCATATATATTTTTTTGGAATGTAAGATATTCTTTTGGTGCAATAGATTGAATAGCATTCCCTGCTCTAGAGCCCATTAATGAATCTTTTCCAAGAAAACTTGCATTAATAAATTGATATTCCACTCTATTTGTATCAATATAATCTTTTTTTATGATAGGCATGACGTTATCTTCAATTTTCTTGCAATAAGGACATTTATAGTCTCCATATTCTACAATTAAAATTTTTCCATTTTTCGTATGAGCTGGGGTTGTTTCTTTTTTATTTCGAGAGCAAGCGACAACGATAATGATTAAACATATGATCCCAGCTCCAATAAAAATCAATTTTTTCATATATACTCCTTAAGATTGTTTCAATTAGTTAAGATTTTCTTCCTTATAATCCGAATCATGTGTACTAATATATTGTTTCGTATCAAAGTGCTCTAAATAAGTTGCCTTCTTGTCTTTAAATTGATATGTATAATAATGCATTTCATCGTTATTACTTAATGGTCTATATGCTAATACAACATATTTACCTTTTTCATACACATATATATTAGCGTCTTTTTTATCAAAGTGTTTTACCACATCGCCTTGTTCATTCCTAGCAAGTCGTTCTTGTTTTTTATCTTGTAGTTTTACAGCTTTATCTATTTTATTAGCATATTCATCATTACCGCAGCCCGCTAGCAATATGACACATACACTTAATGATAAAATCAATCTTTTCAAATATGTTCACTCCTACTTTTTCTAATCTAACCTAATATAACTCTTACTATTATACTATGCTTATACTGATTATCATACAGTGGTTTTGCAATATAAACTAGACTATTAAAAAATATTATATTTTAAGTTTTATAGTTATATATTTTAAAAAATAATTATTATCTAATACTAAAGTACGAGTAAATTAATTTACTAAATGTGTGTAATAATAGAACTAATTTGATAAAATAGTTTAGAATTCTTAAAAATACAGAGGAGTAGATAATCATGAAATTCGTAAGTTTAACACCTGAAGAATTTGAAAAATTCACATCCGAACATTTTTCTCACTATACACAATCTCGAATACACTTGGATAATAGAAATGAGATGAAACATGATGTACATGTTGTAGGTGTTAAAGATGATAGTGGAGATGTCATTGCTGCAACATTAATGACTGAAGCACGCGCATTAAAATTTTATAAATATTTTTACACACATCGTGGTCCAGTAATGGATTATAGCAATATCAAACTGGTTCACTTCTTTTTCAAATCACTAACAGAATATTTAAAAAAACAAAATTGTCTATTTGTTTTAGTAGATCCATATATTTTAGAAAACCTACGTAATGCAGATGGAGAAATCTTAAAAAGCTACGATAATCGTGCAGTGATTAAAACACTTGAAGACTTAGGATATAAACATCAAGGATGGTCTGTAGGTTATAGTACAATGAGTCAAATTCGTTGGCTGTCTGTACTTGATCTTAAAGATAAAACTGAGGAACAATTACTAAAAGAAATGGACTATCAAACACGTCGTAATATTAAAAAGACATATGAGATGGGCGTAAAAGTTAAAACATTACCTATGGAAGACACACATACTTTCTTTGAACTGTTCCAAATGGCTGAAGAAAAACATGGCTTTAAATTTAGAGATGAGCCTTATTTCTATGAAATGCAAAAAACATATAAAGATCATGCCATGCTAAAATTAGCTTATATCGATTTAAAAGATTATTTGTCTACTCTACAACATAAACATGAGGATTTAACAAAACAACTTACTGAAATTGAAGAAGCTTTAAAAGAAAGCCCTAACTCTAAAAAGAACAAAAATAAACGCAATCAACTTCAACAACAATTTGATAGCAATGAACGTAAAATAAACCAAACAAAAGATAAAATTGCAGCAGAAGGTGAAGTATTAAATCTAGCAGCTGCATTATATATCTACAATGAACATGAAGTATATTATTTATCTAGTGGTTCTAATCCAAAATATAATGAATATATGGGGGCCTATCGTTTACAGTGGGAAATGATTAAATTTGCTAAAGAGCATAACATTGACCGTTACAACTTCTATGGTATTACTGGAGACTTTAGTGAAAATGCTGAAGATTATGGTGTCCAACAGTTCAAAAAAGGCTTTAATGCTGGTGTTTATGAATATATTGGTGACTTCATTAAGCCAATTAAACCTGTTCTTTATCATACTCAACAATGGATCAAAAATAGAAGATAATCATTGCATTATAAGTATACTTTAAGGTAGGCATATAACTATGAAATACAGTATGTTTTCTATAGGAGATACATTCATTAGTAAACATTACAAAATAACTGAGAAAGAAATATTAGAGTTTGCTCATCAATTTGACCCTCAATATATGCATCTAGATAAGAAAAAAGCAGGTCAAGGAATGTATAAAGGGATTATAGCATCAGGTATGCATACCCTTTCTCTCTCCTTTAAACTTTGGATTGAAGAAAATAAATATGAAGAAGACATCATAGCAAGGACTCATTTAAATAATGTAACCTTTATTAAACCTGTTTATCCAAATGATAACTTATATGTAAAAGTTAAAGTTTTAGATAAAAAATTAAAAAAACAATTTGGTAGTTTAACCGTTGAAGTTATGACATTTAATCAATATGAGAATAAAGTACTTCAATTTGAGCTTACTGTTTTACTATCAGTTTAAAATAATAAACATTTCTAAAGTCTATTTATGTGAAGAAAGAAAGCATTATTCAATAAAAAGAATCGTCGTTCAAGATGAAATATCTCAAACGACGATTCTTTTTTAATTTTTATTAATTACATTTAAAAAACGTCTTAATTCATCAGTTTTAGGATGATTAAATAATTCTTCAGGAGACCCTTCTTCACCAATTTCTCCGTCGTGAATAAATACAACTTTATTAGATACTTCTTTTGCAAAACGCATTGCATGAGTAACTATCACCATCGTCATGCCTTCATTTGCTAATTCTTTAATAACTTTCAACACATCATTTACAAGTTCAGGGTCAAGTGCAGATGTAGGTTCATCAAATAACATCACTTTAGGATTCATCGCTAAAGCTCTCGCAATCGCCACACGTTGTTGTTGACCACCAGAGAGTGCATGAGGACGTTGATCTTTAACATGTGTCAAACCTACTTTTTCAAGTAAGTCTAATGCTCTATCTCTAGCTTCTGATTTACTCATTTTCTTTACAGTTACTAAACCTTCCATCACATTTTCTAAAGCCGTTTTATGTGGAAAAAGATTATAACTTTGGAATACCATACCTGATTGTTTACGTACTTCAATTTGAGATTTCTTATCTTTAGCAGTATACGTTTTATCATTCACAGTAACGTTGCCTTCAGTCGGAATCTCTAACGCATTAATCATACGCAATAATGTAGTCTTACCCGAACCGGAACGACCAATTAATGTGACAACTTCACCTTTTTTTACATTCAAATCAATACCTTTAATTACTTCTTTATCATTAAAAGATTTATGAATATTGGATAACTCAATCATGCCTTATACCCTCTTTCAATATATGATTCATAGAAGCCTTGGATGACTGAAATAATAAAACAAACAACCCAATACATCACAGCTACGAGAATATAAATTGTAAAGTACTCGTATGTTGTAGAAGCAACTTCTTGCGCTTTACGGAACATTTCAGCTACTAAGATAAATCCTAATAATGAAGTGTCTTTAATTAATCCTAAGAATGTGTTACCTAAAGCTGGAACTGAAACACGAATCGCTTGAGGTAAAATAATACGTTGAATCGTTTGACGATAATTCATTCCAATAGAGTATGCCGCTTCTGTCTGGCCTTTTGGAATAGAAATAATACCGCCACGGATAATTTCAGATGCATATGCACCCACATTTAAAGACAATCCAATAATCGCTGAAACAACAGAAGACAATGTCCATTGTTCGTCTGCATTTCCAGTAATTAGACGTCCAAGTTCTGGAATACCATAAAAGATAATAAAGAGTTGTACAATCATTGGTGTCCCACGAATAATAGATACATATACACGTGCAATTCCTCTTAATACTTTACTAGACGAAATACGCATTAACGCCGTAAACAAAGCGATAATCAAACCTAAAATAAATGTCACAATTGTAATTGGAATAGAGTATTTTACTAAACCTTCCAACATGGGTCCAAATGCTTGAGTTGCTGCATCTAATGCGTGTTGTTGTTGACTATTTAGGCTCAGAAACATTTTCACCGAACCATTTCTCACCAATTTTTGCTAGTTCACCATTCTCTTTAAGTTTTTTCAAACCATCGTTGAAATCAGAAACAACTTTATCATCGACACTTTTAGAGAATGCAAATGCTGATTTATTTTGTTCTGCATCACCTTTGATTGCTTTAATTTTAGCATTAGGTTTTTGTTTTTTATAATCTAAATAAGATAAGCTATCATTAAAAGTACCATCCACACGTTTAGATAATAATAAATCGATAGACTGGTTGAAACCATCTACTTTAGTGATGTTAGCACCTTTATCTTTAGCAAGTTTTCCGTAGTTAGAAGTAAATGTTTGTGCTAATTTTTTACCTTTCACATCATCAAATGATTTAATATTCTTCTCATCATCACGAACAACTAAGACACCACTTGAATAAGTGTAAGGGTTAGAGAATTTATATTTTTCTTTTCTTTCTTTATTAATACCCACTTGGTTTGCAATGACATCAAAACGTTTTGCATCTAAACCAGCAAACATTGAATCCCAAGATGTTTCATTAAATTTAAGTTTATATCCTTCTTCTTTCGCAACAGCTTTAATTACATCAATATCATAACCAGTTAACTGATCTTTTTTGTTGTGGAAAGTAAAAGGTGCATAAGTCCCTTCAGTTCCTACACGTAAGGTTTTTTTATCACTATTACTGCTACTTGATTTTGAATCACTATTTTTGTCAGATGAACCACTATTACCACATGCGGCTAATACAAAAATAAGTGTCAAAGCTACAAATAAAAGTCTTTTCATTAATAACTCCTCCATATTCCTATTAAATTAGTCAGAATAAATTAATTCTAATCTCATCACTATGAATAGTCAATAACTATTTAAACTATTAAATAAAATAGAAGGTTTAGATATGAGGTTAATGACTTTCTTCATTTAAATCCTTTTTTCGTTTAAGTAAAAAAGTTAATAATAAACTAACAACTGTGATAATGACTGCGAATAAAAAGCCAGAATGATATCCATGTATCATTGCGTCTGTTTGAATGTGTTTCATCATCTCTGTTTTAGCCATTCCTTGATAATCACTTGGTGTCGGTTTAAAATGCTGACTTGCTACACTTAAAATTGTTACTAAACCAGCTGTACCAATAGAACCCGCTACTTGTTGAATCGTATTTGTCATTGAAGATCCATGAGCATTTAATTCTGGAGTGAGTTGGTTCATTGTATGCGTCATTACAGGCATTAACCCTAAAGCAATACCAATCATACGAATCGCATAAATAGTTGCTAAAACAATTGTTGACGTATGTTCATCCATTACTACAAAGTAGGACGTCGTAATTGTTACAATAAGCATACCTATCATTGAAAGTACTCGTGCTCCAAAAGTTTCGTATAAACTCCCAGATATGATAGACATGATTGCCATTACAATTGCTCCAGGTAACAATATCAAACCGGAATCAACAGGCGTACGTTGCAACACATTTTGTACAAACATAGGTAAGACCGTTTCAGATCCAATCATCGAAATCATCGTTACAGCCATAATAGCAATACCTACTGTGAATTGACTATTTTTAAATACTTTAAAACTTAATAGAGGGGTTTCAAGTCGTTCTTGTCTCCAAATAAATAAAACTACAAAAATAATGCCTAAAATAATAGTGCTCAGAACGACTGGGTCATTCCAACCTTTCTGAGAAATAGAACTTACCCCATATAACATACCACCGAATCCGAGAATAGATAAGATAATGGATAGTATGTCAATGGGCGCTTTTACTTTTACTCCAACGTTTTTAATAAAAATTAAAGCAAGTATAAAGGTCACTGCTGAAATTGGAGCTACAACATAAAACAATGCTCTCCAATTAATGTATTCAACCAAATATCCAGATAATGTAGGTCCAATCGCTGGTGCTAAACCAATCACTAATCCAAACATCCCCATATATTTTCCACGTTCGTGCGGTTCAAATATATCTAATATCGTCGTCATCATTAGTGGCATCATAATACCAGAACCTAATGCTTGGATAATTCTTGCAATTAATAAAGTAGTGAAATTAGGGCTAAATCCTCCTAGTAAAGTGCCTAGAAAGAATATAATAATTCCAGTTAAGAAGACTTGTCTTGTTGTATAACGTTGAATAATAAATGCAGATAATGGAATAACTACTCCATTTGTTAGTAAGAAGGCTGTTGTGAGCCATTGTACTTGAGAATATTCAATATGAAAATCTTTCATTATTCTCGGTAATGCTGTGGTCAACAAGGTTTCATTTAATAAACCAAAAAAGCCACCTAATAGCATAGTGAAAATCATAATTAACTTTTTACTATGCGACATGGTATCATCTCCTTATTTTTATTTTATAAATCGTAATAATTACTATTTACATAAACCATCTTTTCCTTTATTCTTTATAAAAAGGAGGACTATTTATGAAACAAGATTTACAAACTGCACGTCGCAACTTAAAAAGTTCTAATATTAAAACACGCAAACGTGCATTAAAGATGATTAAGCAATATCGACGTTAGTTAAAACCGTTTAACTATTTTTACAAACAATCTTACTCCACTACATTAATAAAAGACTAAAGCACTTCTTTAATGCTTTAGCCTTTTATTGTATCTACTATATTACAATAAATAAAAATTCTTGCTCACACTTTTATAAATAATAATGATTAGTTACTTTTAAATCATCATCTAATTCATAAATTAACGGTGCGCCAGTTTTAATTTCATAGCCTATAATGTCTTCATCTGATACGTTTTCTAAATATTTAATTAATGCTCGAATAGAGTTACCATGTGCTGCTACAAGTACAGTATCCCCATCTAATAAATGTTGTGAAATATGATCAGTCCAAATTGGAATGACACGCTCTAATGTTGTTTTTAAACTTTCAGAGTAAGGCATCATACGATGATCTAAATGACGATAACGACGATCATTTAAATAAGATTGACGTTGTTCTTCAGTTTGTGCTGGCGGTAATACATCATAAGAACGTCTCCATTGATGAACTTGTTCTTCACCAAATTCCTTACGGGCATCATCTTTATTTAACCCTTGTAATTTTCCATAGTGTCGTTCGTTCAAGCGCCAACTTTTATGAACGGGAATCCATTCTTGGTCAGATTCAGCTAATAAATATTGAGTCGTTTCCAATGCTCTTGTTAATAAAGAAGTATAAGCAACATCAATTTCAATTTTGTTTTCTTTTAATTTTTTACCTGAAGTGATGGCTTCATTTCTCCCTTGTTCTGACAGTTGAACATCTTCCCAACCGGTAAATAAATTTTTCGCATTCCATTCACTTTGTCCATGGCGACATAAAATTAATTTTGGCATAATATAACACTCCTTAGGTTAATAGAAAGTTAATGAGTATAACGATTGAATTATAAATACTTTCCTCATTATTTAATTTAATATCTATTTATCTTTACACCATTATTATAGAACTATTTCACTTTTTTTCATAATAGGACTACTTATAATTTAATTCGGAATATATGATAAACGTTTGAGATATTTGTTACTTCGTGTTCATATTTGATAATGATTCTTGATATGACAGTAACCTATGTCATTAAATTAACTGTTATAGTGAACATACCGTAGTCAACATCTAGATTTATTGGGATGCAATGTTTTAATTCGAACATTAATATCCAAATCACAAAGGAGTTTTTTATCATGAAAAAATCAATTTTTGCATTAATGACCATGCTCTCATTAGGTGCCGCTGGATTAGAAAGTGGCCAGGCACACGCAGAAGAGGTATCAACATCCCCTTCTCAACAACATCAATACCAATATCATCAAAGTCATACATCTAATTTAAATATATCAAGTTCAAACGCGACAACTTCTAGTACTTCAAGTCGTACACAATCAGTATATCAACGTTTCTTAGCTGCTGGAGTCACAGAAGAAATGTGGGAGAAAATTGTACTTCCTGAATCCGGCGGTAACCCTAATGCATCAAATGGTCAATACCATGGATTAGGCCAAACTAACCAATCATGGGGGTATGGATCAGTGGAAACCCAAACTAAAGGCATGATTCAATATGCAAAAGAACGTTATGGATCAATTGGAGCAGCGATACGTTTTAGAGAATCAAATGGTTGGTGGTAAATTGAATCAAAAAAGAGCAGGAGTATACTCCCGCTCTTTTTTATTTCTCATTTAATGTATTTGGTTCTGGATGAACATATACAGACGATATACCATTATGTTCTAAATGTGTTTCTACTCTATCGCAAATATCATGCGCTTCTTGTAATGATAAATTTGCATCAACTACAATCGTTACATCTAAAAAAATGCTACTGCCGTGATAACGTCCTTTTACATTTTTTACTTCTCTTACATCTGTAACTTCTTGAACAAGACTTCGATATTCTTCTAAATCTTGTTCCTTAAATCCATCACTCAATGCAAAAATTGAATCTTTAAATATCCCAAACCCAGTATAAATAATTAAACATCCTAATACAGTAGCAAGTATCACATCAATAATAGGTAGACCAAATTGTGTAAATAATAATCCAATAGCAGTACCAATACTGACTAAACCGTCAGATAAATTATCTTTTGAGGCCGAGTCTAATGAGCTACTTTTAGTTTGTTTTGCAAGTCTATGATTAATAGCATAAACACCAATCATAATGACACCACTCATCATACTAATAATAATCGTAATAAAATTTGGAATATGGTGTTCATTTGTCAACATTCGAGGTGCATTTTCAATCACTACTTGGATACCTACAAACATAATAATGAATGATACGAAAAGCGTTGAAATATTTTCAGATTTCAAATGACCATAAGGATGATTTTTATCAGCTGGCTTAATTGAAATCTTTAACCCCACAATAACAGCGATAGATACAACAATATCAGTCATATTGTTCAATGCATCTGCTCTTACAGCTGCCGAATCGTACACATATCCAGTAATATATTTTGCAACAGATAAAACGATATAAACAACTAAACTTAAATAAGCGCCTCTTTGCGCCAATTTAAGATTTTCGTTTTGGGTCATATCTAGTTAACCACCTTAAACACTTAGTATTACTAGTATGTACTATCAAAATTTGAATTACAATATTTTTTTATTTCTATCATTTTTATAAAAATAAGCTAATTAATTTTTTAGTCAAACCTAATTTCCTATTTATAAAAAAAAGAGCTAGAAGTACACAATTCTAGCTCTTTTTTAAATTTTAGTCTTTTAAAATCCATTTAGATAATATAAAAGTAATCGGAATTGTAACGATAAGTCCTACAAACGGTGCAATTTCAGAAGGGAAATTAAACCATCTTACAAAGATATATAAAAACAAAGATTGCATTCCCATATTTACTACTTGTGTTAATGGAAAACTTAAAAATTTCTTAAGGGTTGGTTTAACTCTATAAACGAAATAACAATTTAAATAATAAGAAATAATAAAACTTACTATAAATCCAATAATATGACTCACCATATAGTGAATGTGTAATAATTTTAGTAAAATGAGATACACTAAATAATAATCAAGTGTATTAATCCCACCCACTATGACGAATTTAATTATTTCATAGTGCGTTTGTTTTAACTTCATAGTTAATCTCCTCTGTCTTCTATTACATTAATATCAAACGGCAATATTTTAAGTTGTTTATTATTTGAAATTTGATAGTACTCTTTGAAATTTTCCTTTTCGATTTCTTCAGTTGGAGTCATTTCATAGAAATATGTCTCAAATGGCAAATGTTTTACAATAATTTCATTTCTATGTTGTTGAATTTGAGTTTGAATATTATTTAATCTAGCTTCATATTTAAAATGCACAATCGTAAAAATAGCAATAAATACGAATAATAAACATCCTACACAAATTTTAAGAATATTATCATAGCTTTGTTTTAAAGTATGTAATTCAGTAACTAAAGTAATCAATATCACACACCACATTATATATACAATAAAGAACTGTTGAGACGTTACCTCTGAAATGAAAAAGATAGGTATAGCACTTAAAATAATAGAAATAAAAGCAACTATTAAAATAATACGATAGTAGCTATCTGTAACTATAATAAAACTAGCCATACTTATACTGACGAAAAAGCTAAAACATAATAAGAAATTAATTAGACCATAACTTGTAATCAAAGTTGTTTGATTAAAATTAAAGGGTTCAAAAATAAATATCTTGTATATAGGCAATACAAGTATACCAATCATTAATATCATTTGTCTGATTTTAGAAAACGTTTGAAAGCGAGTATTTTTTATAAGTAACCCAATTATAACAATCGCAATCATAGACACTATGATAATATGATTAAAAAACATATAACGTGGAAGGTCATTTAATATTGTAACTCTTAATTTATGAACATAACCTAAGCCATCAATGTGTGCTCTCATTGCTTGAATGTCACTTAGATAATTAATGTACGTCTGGTTAATCAACATGATTAATGTACCACATAATGATAATAGAAACCCTATTAATAAATTAAAGTTAATTTTACGTTTTAACACAAAATAAGCAATTAATGTCGTGAATAAAGCCAAATTAACGAAAAAAGTTAATGATTCAGCAAATAATTGCCCACTGAAACAACTGATCCAAAATAAAATGACATTGTACATTTTTAGTTCATCTTTTATAAATAAAATTTGACTTATAAAATACAAATTATAGAGAACACATATCATTCCAAAAGCATAACTAAAAAAGTAGCCAAAGCTTCCATAACTCTCTGAAAAAACTGAATTAGGTATAATAAGCAATAACATAGTTGCAAGCATGAGATGACGGATTGAAAATGTTTGGCGTATCAATTTGAGTATTAATAAAATAATGCTTACTGATATTATTGAATACATAATCATACGTAATATTACCGAACGCACTGCTACAAGTTCAATTAAATTACTAATATAACGTCCATTCAAATTATCAAAATGATGATAAAAGGTACTTATGCCTTGATGACTTCCAAAAAACCAATCGATTCCATGTAAAGGAATAATTAAACCTAAGTAACCGTAAAATAATAATAACCCTATGACCCAGATGTAAAATTCGTGTTGTTTAAAGTTAGACATTTACACTACTCCTCCACTACAATAATGTTACATTATAGTGTTTAATCAATTCTATTTAATTAAATACCATTATATACTTTTTTTATATTTTAAACATTAAATCATTTTAATTTAGTTTTTTATTTATAATTTTAATCAGAAGTGATCTCGTTGAACATAAACAAAATGGTTATTGCGCCAGATTCATTTAAAGAGAGTATGTCTGCTAAACAAGCTGGATTAGCTATAGAACAGGGTTTTAAAAATATATTCGGTGATGCGCTTAAAACAGAGGTTATCCCTATGGCAGATGGTGGCGAAGGTACAACCGAAGCTTTAATAGAAGCATTAGATGCGACAATTCATAGCATTAAAGTACATGATCCACTTTTTAGAGAAGTGACTGCATCTTATGCTCGTTCGAGAGATAATCATGTGGCTATTATTGAAATGGCAGCAGCTTCAGGATTAGATTTAATTCGTACAGATGAACGTAATCCTTTAATTACTACAACATTTGGCGTTGGCGAATTAATTAAAGATGCTCTAAACCATAATGTGACTAAAATTATATTAGGCATAGGGGGGAGTGCAACAAATGATGGTGGTAGTGGTATGCTGACCGCTCTTGGCGTAAAATTTCTAAACTCTGATAATGAAGAAATTGAACTTGGTGGTGGCGCTCTTGCTCATTTAACTCATATAGATGCGTCAAAATTAGATTATAGATTAAACGACGTTACCTTTGAAGTGGCATGTGATGTTACAAATCCTTTATTAGGTTCTAATGGTGCAACATATATTTACGGACCACAAAAGGGAGCAACTGAAAAGATGATACCAAAGTTGGATTCCGCACTCGCAAATTATCATGATATGATAGAGAAAGCATATCATATCAGTGTTAAAGATATACCTGGTGCTGGAGCTGCCGGTGGATTAGGAGCTGGTATTCTCACTTTCTTCAATGCGTCATTATCTAATGGCATCGATATTGTCTTAAAAGAAACGCAATTTCTTCAAAGCATTAAAGATGCCGATTTAGTTATTACAGGAGAAGGAAAAATAGATGTACAAACGATTTATGGTAAAACACCTATCGGAGTGGCAAAAGCAGCCAAACAATTCGACTTACCTGTTATTGGTATATGCGGTAGTTTAGGAAAAAATTATCAAGCCGTATATCAACATGGAATTGATACTGTGTTTAGCATTATAGAAACGCCATCAGAACTCCCCTATTTATTAGAAAATGGAGAACGATTCTTAACACAAACTGCTGAAAATATTGCTCGATTAATTAAGTTAAATGATTAAAAAGAGGTGAAATCTATGAAACGTACTGAAAAATACAAAGATTCATATCAATACGATGATCAATATCAACAACGTAATCAAAAAAGTCGCGAGTATCAACAACGTCAACAGAGACGTCAAAGTGAAGAAAATTACAGAAGAAATGAACCTCGTCAAGAGTATCATCATCAAAATCAGGGCGATTATGATGAAAATGCTAACCGTTACTATAACGATCGTGACTTTAGACGTGAACAATTACTAGAAGAAGAGAATGAAAAAAATAAAAAATCAAAACGTTGGTTAATCGCTATTATTGCAATTCTTCTTTTAATTATTGGCATTTTTGCGACTAAATCTTATATTGATCATAAAAAGGAATCGGACAATAAACAACATACGTATAATGCAACAAATGATGTATCTAAAAATTATCAACAAGAAGTTCAAAATCAAAGCGATAATATCAAGAAACAAGTTGAAGATGCAAAAAATGATATTAAAGATAAAATAGACACTGAATCACGTCTTAGACAAATACAATCTCAAATTGATAAATTAAAAAATAATGAGATTACTAAAGAAGACTCTAAATTAACTCAATTTTATCAAGACCAAGTTAATAAGTTAAAAGAAGCAAATAATGCACAACAAAACAACGCAAATGAAAACAAAGTGAATGCGCTATTAGATGATGTCAATAATAAAGTAGATGATATCAAGAAAAAACTAAACAGTATTCTTGGTAATAATAATTAATATTCTTATGTATTGTGACAAATTTCAGCTCTAAAAAGATTGATTAAATCAATCTTTTTAGAGCTTTTTATATTTGAAATTACATATTTTCTCAAAAACCTATATAATGTACATTGCAAATCTTTTCAAGGAGTACAATTATGCATAACTCAACACATACTAAATTGCCGATGCTATTACTCATTGTTCTAGGAACAATGACAGCATTTGGTCCAATGATTATAGATATGTATTTACCCGCTTTACCAGCAGTTCAGCAACAATTTAATACATCAACGTCAAGCATACAACTTACCCTATCCTTTGCAATGATTGGCCTAGCACTTGGACAGTTTATATTCGGACCTTTATCAGATGTATTCGGTCGAAAAAAAATTGCACTAATAATTCTTAGTGTATTCGTTTTAGCTTCATGTGGTGCGATATTTATTACAACATTTCCACTATTTTTATTGATACGTTTGGTACAAGGATTAACTGCCGGAGGTATTATTGTTATCGCTAAAGCTTTCGCAGGAGATTATTACCAAGGAAATACTCTAGCTAAATTTCTTGCTTCTCTTATGGTTGTAAATGGTATAGTAACTATTTTAATGCCATTACTTGGAGGTTTATCGCTTTCTCTTGGCTCATGGAGAATTATCTTTGTTATTTTAACAGCTATTAGCATAATCATGTTATGTGGCGTTACTTTCAATATGCCGACCACACATCATTCTGAGCATGTTACTGCCAATTTCAAACATATATTTTCTGACTTTGGACGTTTGCTTAAACGACCAAGATTTATTATTCCAATGTTTTTACAAGGATTAACTTATGTTATGTTATTTAGTTTTTCATCTGCTTCTCCGTTTATCACTCAGAAAATATACCATATGACGCCTCAACAATTTAGCGTAATGATTGCAATCAATGGCATTGGTTTAATTGTTGTGAGTCAAATCGTTGCTTTGCTTGTTGAACGTATACATCGTTTTAAAATCTTAATTTATTTGACTTTCATTCAACTTATTGGTGTACTTCTCGTTGTATTTACTTTGATATTACAAGGTCCATTGTGGCTCTTATTAGTCGCTTTCTTTTTAAATGTTTGTCCTGTCACTTCAATCGGCCCCTTAGGATTTTCAATGGCTATGGAAGAACGTACTGGTGGAAGTGGAAATGCTTCTAGTTTACTAGGTTTATTCCAATTTATCCTTGGTGGTCTAGTGTCTCCTTTAGTTGGTCTTAAAGGACAGTATAATGTAATGCCTTATCTCACAGTAATTGTTATCACAGCAATTCTCATAGTTTTACTTCAATTTTTATATTTTAAAAAATATCAACGTATCTAATATATTCTTATATTAATAAACGTAATCTAGCATCCATTTTTAATATAAACATCGACTGCTAATATGTTAAAAAATATTTGAGACAATTATTATATCTCAAGTATTTTTTAACATTCACAAATTTGTAATGACTTTTCAACAAATACATGACAACTTATTCTTCTCTAATTGAAAATGATTATTATTTACTATAATAAACTATAGTTAAATAAGGAGGATTTATTTATGGTCACTAAAGATTCAATTGTTGCTAATGTCGTTACTGATTTTCCATTAAGTTCGGATGTTTTCAGAAAATACGGAATAGATTTTTGTTGTGGTGGAAATATCTCAATTAAAAATGCAGTAAAAAATAAAAAAGTAAATGTCGATACAATTATAGAAGAAATTAATCATTTACCTGTACATTCAACAGGAAATATCAACATTAAATATTTAGATGTCCCTTCCTTAATTCAATATATTCAATCACGTTACCATGAAACAATGCGTGAAGAATTTAAAAACCTTTCACCTTATGTCACTAAAATTGCAAAAGTTCATGGACCAAACCATCCATATTTACTTCAATTACAAGAGTTATATCGCCAGTATCGTGATGGTATGCTTGAACATATGGATAAGGAAGATAATCATGATTTTCCATTACTCATTAAAATTGCACGTGGTGAACAAGTTAAGAATGCGCATCAAGTTATTGAAAGTTTAGTTGAAGATCATACTCAAACTGGACATCTATTAGAAGAAATGAGCGATTTAACAAATCAGTATCAGCCACCTAGTGAAGCATGTAATACTTGGCGTTTAGTCTACACACGCCTTGAACATTTAGAACGTGAAACACATGAACATGTACATCTTGAAAATCACGTATTATTTAATAAATTTTAATTTGTATTAACGATAACATGCATCCTAGAAAAATAAGATTGACTTACTTTTTAACACAATCAGATTAAATAAGAAGCTATGACATCTTAAGGACTAAACCCATATCTACAGAATCAAAAGAAAGCAGGTCCTTTAATGTTATCTATCAGTATAATGTGCAATAAAGATTTTTGACGCAATAAACATAACATAAATGATATTGTTCATGCCGCAAAATAAAATAATACTTGGGAGTTTGCATATATTCATTTTTAAATGCATAACTCCCAATTTTATTTTATATTAACTGTTCAATCTTTCTGTTGCATATTAAAAATTAGTATATGAATAAGATACATTTTAAGCATGATATCTTTAATCACTTTTGGGTTTGAATTTTTAACATCAATTACTATATCAACATTCTTCTTATTGTCTTAAATATATTGACCCACATTTTGTTAATACAAAGAATTCAAATGATTATACGCTACTCTAATCAAGGTATATAATAAATTTACTTTAAAACAATGTTTTACTGACATAAAGGAGAACGTTAATGAATAAAAAATTATTATCAGTTACGCCTAAAAGTCAACTTTTTCCAATCCCTATGATTATGGGTTGTGAAGGCGTTTCTGCAGCTATGTTATTACAATATAATCATCATAATATTAAAGCTACTGATATTATGAAACATTGGCCTACGCATCCAAATAATCCCTATAAAGGCTATGTTGGTCACCATTTACTTGTTAAGTTTGGTCATCACCAAACGATTTTCCCTTCTGCTTATGTTCCATATTTACAAACATTTGATTCACGTATCGTAGATGGCACTGGTACGAATTTAGAAGAATTAGAAACTGTGATTGATCAAGGACAACCGATTCTTATGTATCATACAAGCTTAGGTCAAAAACCTTCACGTAAAACGTTTAAATTTGATAACCACACGCGTCAGCTTGTGTCTAACATTCACGTTACATTACTTATTGGATATGACGACACACATTACTATTATATTGATCCTTTATGGAGTCACTTTTTAAGAAAAATAATTGTGCCTGCATTAGTACCTAATCGCTTCCAGATTATAAAAATTAAAAAAGAATTCATGGAGCGTAGCTTTAACGCCCCTGGTAAAAAATGTATCTATGTAAAACCATAAATTAAAAGAGCAAAAAGCGACTGTCTTCTGAACGTCGTTTCTTGCTTTTTTTTATTCTATTACAAAGTCTATTAATGCATGATTCATTTCTGAATATATATCTGCTGTTCGCCATTCTCTTTTATAACCTAAACAAGGACATAAAAAGGTTATATTATTTTCTACTAAAGATTTACGAAAATGAACATGCCCCATAATACTGTATTTAATCGGAAACTGTTGATATAATCGGTCGAAATCTGATGTACCTATAAATGCATTGAAAAAATCAAAAATACGATGAGGGGTAGGTACTACAAATTTAGAATGTGTCACAATATGTGTCATTAAAATAATTTGTTTATCTTGAAGTTGCTCCAATGCTTGTTTAACATGCTTAGCCGCCTTTTTGGATAAAATCGTATCATCTTCATCCCAATCGATTTTCACTTTATCTTGCCAAGTGGCCCCATAATATTTCCCTTTTTTTAATCGAGTTTCTTCAAACTTTTTATCAGCGTAACTGTAATCATACCAAGCAGTATGGCCTACAATAGCCCAATTATCATTAATTACATATGGATGATCCAACAAACACTCTGGCTTTGTTCTATAAAAATCATAAATATCTTGAGATGTCGTTCCATCCTCTGCTTTCCAATAATCATGATTTCCTGGAACAAATAATATGGGAATATGTAAAGCAGTTTTTAAATCTTTAATAAATTGATAGCTATCTCTAAAATAATTCGAAATATCTCCTGCAATTAATAGTAAGTCAATCTCTCTATGTTGAACTACTTTAATCAATGTTTCTAGATATACATTTGATTTTAGTTTAGGATGTCTGTCTATATGTAGATCAGAAATCGCTCCGATTCTCATTCCTCTACTCCTCTAATACATTTTTAAATTTTATCTATTATGCCATAGATTATTATAAATATAAATTATTCTGTTTTTCATAGTTGTATACACACATTTGTTTTTTTGAAAATTAAGAGTATAATAAAATTAACTTTTAACAAAGTTACATATTTAACAAAATTTAAAAAAGTAAACTTTTAAAAATCTGAATATTCTAATTAATTACAAATTGATCTTCACTCTTTTCCACTTTGTTAAACAAGTTTTTAAAATTTAAAGAAAGCGCTTACGTAATTATCGTATGGCTTTCTGAGGGGGAAGTCTATGGCAAGACAGTTAGAAAGAGAATTAAGTAATAGACACATTCAATTAATTGCAATTGGTGGCGCTATTGGCACAGGATTATTTTTAGGTTCTGGACAAACGATTTCGTTAACAGGGCCATCATTACTGATTACCTATCTAATTATTGGTATAGTGTTATTTGCTTTCATGAGAGCACTTGGAGAATTATTACTTAGTAATACACGTTTCAATTCATTTGTAGATATTGCCAACGAATATTTGGGGCCGTTCGGTGGTTTTGTCATTGGTTGGACATATTGGTTATCTTGGATTGTTTCAAGTATGTCTGATTTAACGGCAATGGGACAATACTTTAGTTTTTGGTTTCCAAACGTTCCTCACTGGCTAACTGTATTATTTATCGTACTCTTACTTATTTCATTCAATATGCTTGGTGCAAAATTATTTGGAGAGTTAGAATTTTGGTTCTCTATTATAAAAATTATTACTATTATTGCCATGATTATCGTTGGCTTAGTTATGATTTTCTTTTCATTTAAAACGTCGTATGGACATGCGTCTTTTAGTAACCTTGTAAATCATGGCGGTATTTTTCCAAATGGACCAGCTGGATTTTTAATGTCATTCCAAATTGCTGTCTACTCATTTATTGGTATTGAACTAATAGGTGTTACAGCTGGAGAAACTAAAGATCCTCGCACAGTGATTCCAAAAGCAATTAATAATGTACCTGTTAGAATTTTATTATTCTATGTGGGAGGCTTACTTGTGATCATGTCAGTGATTCCTTGGAATAAGATTAACCCTGATGCAAGTCCATTTGTGATGTTATTTAGTATGATTGGTTTACCTTTTGCAGCAGGACTTGTTAACTTTGTCGTATTAACAGCAGCCGCTTCTGCAACGAATAGTGGTATTTATTCTAATAGTCGTATTTTATTTGGTTTATCTAAACAAGGATTAGGACCTAAGATGTTAAGTAAGACAAATCATCATAGTGTGCCTTACTTATCAATGTTTGTATCTTCTGGGACATTACTTTTAACCGCATTATTAAACTTTATCTTTCCAGATGCAATTCAATTATTTATTTATGTCACTACACTCTCAACTGTATTATTTATAGTTGTTTGGGCAATGATTATTATTTCTTACATTATATATGTACGAAAAAATCCTGAAGAACATAAACGCAATAAATTTAAACTTCTAGGCGGTAAAGCAATGGCTTATGTTATTCTTGCATTTTTCTTGTTTGTATTTGTGTTATTGTTCTTTAGTGCTGATACGAGAGTAGCCATATTTATTTCACCAGTTTGGTTTATATTCTTATTCTTGTTCTATAAAAAGTATAAGAAAAATGCTGAATATTTAGCTGAAAAAACACGTCAGCAACCTCGAGAATCAATCAATCATTAGATATTTTATTAAGCGGAACTGAATTCAGTTTCGCTTTTCTATGTCTTAAGAATGACATATACTAAAATATCTCATTATTTTTTTAATCATGATAAAATATTAAGTATTTAAAAAAGAAAGGAGTCATAATACATATGGAATTGTTAGAAGCTTTTTTATTATTTATACTTGCCGTTATCATTAGTTCTATTATTTATCATCGCTTCCCCAACATTCCAACAGCTTTCATTCAAATTGCCTTAGGTGTAGCGCTATTCATCTTCCCCATTCCACTACATTTTAAATTTGAACCAGAAGTTTTTATGATGGCTGTCATTGCCCCACTCTTATTTGTGGAAGGGACACATGTTTCTAGAGAAAAGCTTTTAGAATACCGAAAACCTGTCGTGCTTATGGCCATGGGATTAGTATTTACAACTGTGATTGGAGTTGGCTTTTTCATTCATTGGATTTGGCCTAATTTACCGATGCCAGCTGCTTTTGCTATTGCAGCTATTTTATGTCCGACAGATGCAGTTGCTGTATCAGCCATTACTAAAGGTAAAGTATTACCCAAGGGGTCTATGGCAATTTTAGAAGGAGAGTCTCTATTAAATGATGCTGCAGGTATTATTTCTTTTAAAATTGCAGTCACTGCTCTGGTAACAGGTAGTTTTTCAGCTATGAATGCAATTGGTCAGTTTTTACTCTCAACATTTCTTGGTATTTTAGTAGGTGCAATAATTGGTGCTTTAGTCGTCAGTTTACGTGTTTACCTCACGTCTAATAAAGGTTTAAAAGATAGTAATACATTGACTTTCATCCAATTGCTTACTCCTTTTGTCATTTATTTTATTGCAGAAGAAGTCCATGCTTCTGGGATTATTGCAGTTGTGGTAGCTGGGTTAATTCATGGTTTAGAACGAGATCGTCTCATTCGTGCCCAAACTGAATTACAAATGAACTACAATCAAATTTGGAATACATTAAGTTATGCATTAAATGGCTTTGTCTTCGTCGTTTTAGGATATATTGTGCCAGAAGTTATTTTAGAAATTGTACGTAATGAACCACAAAATTTAGTTTTTCTAATTGTGGTGGCATTCCTCATAGCATTTGCCATCTATATCTTTAGATTTATTTGGGTCTATGTTTGGTTTAAAGATTTTTACTATCCAAAAAACGTTGAAGCATATCTCGATGAAGAAGAAGAAACACAACCACCAAAACGGAGTCGTTATGCATTTATTATGACCTTGTGTGGTATTCATGGAACGATTTCATTGTCAATGGCGTTAACGTTACCATTCATTATTAACGGCAATCAAAACTTTGATCATAGAAATGATTTACTCTTTATTGCTTCAATGATGGTACTTATCAGTTTAATTTTTGCACAAATGATCCTTCCATTCATTACGCCATCCGAACAACAATCACACTTCAAAGGTATGAGTTATCAATCAGCTAAAATTTTCATGATTCAACATGTTATTCGCACATTAAAAGAAAAAGCAGATACACACAAAGATATTGATTATCGACCTATTCTGAATCAATATTTTAATGAATTATCATTTTTAATCGACATGGAAAGTGATGATAAAAATACGAAAGAATTACATCGATTAAGAGACATTGCAGAAGATGTTGAAACTGAGACGCTTCAACAGTTAATTAAACAGGAGCGTATTACTAAAAAAGATTTAAGTGATTATCGCAAAGTAATGGAATTGACACAATCATTTAGAGAAATGTCTTTTATTGAGAAATTGAATCGTTTTAGTAAGTTAATCATACTTAGATTTAAAGCGCGAAAAGATTCACGTAAAAGTGTGAATCAATCATCATTTGAACAACAACGCTATACTGACAGAAAAGAATTAAGACATAACTTTAAAAAAGTACAACACATCATACGTATTGTTAATCGTCAGGTGACTTTAAGACTTCAAGAAGAACAAAATAGCACAAATGTTCTCGAAGTCAGTTTAATTATCAACCAATATTATGCATTATCACGTAAGTTAAGACAACATCATAATCGAAAACGTCAACGTGAGGAAAATAAATTCATGTATGAATTAAATACTCAACAACAATATGATGCCAAATTAGATGCATTGTATACTCAACGTCAAATTTTAGATGAATTGATTTCTAGAAATAAAGTTACAAATGAAATTGCCGCACAATTACGTGAAAATATTAACTATAATGAAATTGTACTTGCCAAGGAATTAAATCATTAATATATAGAAAGAACTCAAGAGACCTGTATCTCTCGAGTTCTTTTTATTTTCTTCTACTTTTGTAATTTATAAGGAACCGTCGCTAAAATAACATTTTTTTGATAGAATAAATGCATTTTTAATCGCAAACTCGTTTGATTGTGTAAAAAGTTATGCCATGGTTTTTTAGGAATAAATTCAGTGACAACCACTGTGATGACATAGTTTTGATCATTCGCTTTTTTATTAATTTTATCGATAAATCGAGAAATCGGACGAATGACACTGCGATATTCTGAGTGTAACGTCACTAGTCTAATATCTGGATATTGTTTATTCCATTTTTCAATAAATAAATTATCAGTTTGATCTCCGAAAGATACATGTACAGCAATCACATCATCTGCAATCATATGTGCATAATAAATAGATTTATTTAATGCTGTAGTGATCGTATTAACGGGTACAATCGCTAGATTTTTATCGACCACTGGCATATCTTGAACAATTTTAGTTGTGCTAAGTTGCTCAGCAATATCCTTGTAATGTCTATTAATACGCGTAAATATATATACAACAATCGGTAAAAAAATTAAGATTGGCCATACTTGGTTAAATTTCGTAATTAAGAAAATCATAAATACGATAAAAGTAATAGTACCCCCTATAGCATTTGCAATAAGTTTAGTAGACCATCCTTTTTCACGACCACGAATCCATTTTAAAACCATTCCATATTGAGCTAGTGTAAATGGAATAAACACACCTACTGCATATAAAGGAATAAGATTTTCAGTTTTACCATGGAAAAAGATAATAAGCAACATTGCACAAATGCCTAATGTAATAATTGAATTTGAATAACCTAAACGGTCTCCTCTTACGTTAAACATACGTGGCATATATTTATCTTTTGACATACTTGCAGCTAACATTGGAAAAGCTGTGAATCCAGTATTAGCTGCAAGGACAAGAATCATGACAGTCGTTACTTGTACAAAATAATATCCTACATTATGCCCTAAAATATTCATTGCAAGTTGAGATAATACAGTTGTTTCAGTCTGTGGCATAATACCATACCAATATGCTAATCCCACAATACCTACAAGTAAGAAAGCTAATATCATTCCCATAGTAATTAACGTTTTAACTGCATTTTTAGAACCAGGATCTTTAAAGTTTGTTACTGCATTCGAAATAGCTTCTACACCTGTTAGAGATGATGCACCTGAAGAAAATGCTTTAAGTAATAAAAATAATGTGACACCTGGCACTGCGGTTCCTACTGTCGCCTGCATATGAGGTTCTGCTTGTCCGGTTGCCACTTGCCATGTTCCAATAACAATCATGACTATTAATCCAATTATAAATAAATATACTGGATAAGAGAGCACAGTTGCTGACTCTGTTAAACCACGTAAATTCATTATTAGAATAAATAGTACTAATAAACATGCAATGAATACTTTATGGTGATATAATCCTGGAAATGCTGCGACAAAAGCATCGGCACCTGATGAAATGCTTACTGCGACGGTTAAAATATAATCAACTAATAAAGAGCCACCTGCAAGCAATCCCCATTTTTCTCCTAAATTTGTTTTAGAAACCATATACGCTCCTCCGCCTTTAGGATAAGCATATATAATTTGACGATATGATAGAATCAATGCTGCAAGTAGCACTAAAACAGCAGCCGCAATAGGTAATGTATACCAAGATGCAATAGCTCCAACCACAGATAAAGTAATTAAAATTTGTTCTGGACCATATGCTACTGAAGATAATGCGTCAGAAGATAAAATTGCTAAAGCCTTAAAGTTACTTATTTTTTCATTTTTTAAGTCTCTATTTTTTTTTGGCTTACCAATAATAAGTCTTTTAAATTGAGTGAACATAATCCATCCTTACCTCTTTTTATATTCATTTTTAATGGATAAAATATACTCCCATTTAGTGAAAAAGTATACATTTCCGCGGAAATAATTTAGTATAAATTACATTTTAAGTAACTTTTTACAATTATATTTTTAGAGTATATCTTTTTTTACTAGTTATAAAGAGGTATCAACAGTATTTAATATTTGTATAGAGCGGTTTAAGTTTAAACTTGCTATACTATTTTTAGAGGTTTAATTTTAAGGAGTATTAAGTAAGGAAGTAAGGGAAAATGAGAAAAAATTTTATCATGCTTGGGATGATTTTATTAGTAGGAATCATTATTCTTTCCATAGCTATTAAATTAAAACCTAGTTATTCAATGTTTAGTCCATCGTCACAAAGTTATATCGATAACATGATTGTTAATAAAATGAAAGACGATCATATTCCAGGAATGTCCATTCTTATTGTAAAAAATAATAAGACGATTCTTAATAAAGGCTATGGTTTTTCAAATATTAAAAAGAAATCCAAAGTCACACCAAATACGCGTTTTGAAATTGCTTCAAATACCAAAGCATTTACGGGTTATGCAATAATGCAACTTGTTGAGGCACATAAAATCAATCTCAATGATAAAGTCAGTCATTATATTCCAAGTTTCTATATGAAATATAATCATAAAAAAGTAGATATCACAGTAGATCAATTGATTGCTCAAACAAGTGGTATTTCAGGAGACATCACAAATGATGACAAAATCACAAAAGACACAAACAGTCTAGAAGGCCTTGTTCATAGTATCAAAGGACGTAACTTAGATGCTAAACCTGGCAAGCAATTTGAATATTCCAATATGAATTATGATATTTTAGGTTTGATTGTTCAAAAGGTTTCACATCAATCATATGCGACTTACTTAAGCACACATCTTTTCACTCCATTACATATGACACAATCAACTGTAAAGGAAAGTAATATGAAAAAGAACAATGATGCTCAAGGGTATGTAATCAAAAAAGGAAAAGCTTATGCTGATAGTCCTGAATTTAATTTAGGAGATAATCCAGCTGCCTATATGATGACTAACACGAAAGATTTAGCCTCTTGGTTGAAGTTTCAACTTAATCCGCCAAAAAAGGTAGCATCATTAGTTCAACTAACACATCAACCTAAAGTTAAAGCAATAGATAATTCTCAAGACGTTCACTATGCAACAGGTTGGTTTATTGATGATAATCATTCAGAAACAATTGTATATCATCCTGGTACACTTGAAAACTATTCTTCATATATTATTTTAAATCCAAAAAAAGATTATGGCATTGTAGTCCTTGCTAATAGCTATTCAAAAAATGTAGCCGAACTTGCACAGCATCTCAATACACAAATGAGTAATGGTCAACATATTAAAACGTTACAATATCTTATTAATCAGTGGAATATCCTATTTATCATCATCACTATTATTTTGCTAATAGCTGTAGCAAGTGTTTTCCTAATAATCTATCGTTTAATTTTTAAATTTAAGTCTATTCATTTTAAAACGATGTCTCGTGGATTACTCATCAAAATAAGTATGATGATGTTAACTTTTACACTTATTTTAGCGATACTCCACTTACTTCCAACACTTTTATTATCAAATTCTGATTGGCGTTTTATGATGTCATGGTTACCATTACAAGCGAAAATAACATTATTTAGCTTCGTCTTATTACTGACAAGTCTATGGAGTTATTTTATCCTAAACATCATAACGCGATCCAAACGACCAATATAATCTATTAAAACATGTATTTCTTCTTTTCTTCATTATTATGTTAAGCTTATATCACTAAGACTAAGATTATTAAAGACAGTGTATAGGAGTTTAAATATGAAAAAGAAATGGTTCTTATTACCGATGGCCTTAATAATGCTTGCAGGTTGTGACTATTCTCATAAAGAAGAACAACACGGCCTATTTTATACTATATTTGTAAAACCGATGGATGCTTTACTTCATGTCTTAGGACATGCATTCAATGAAAACTATGGTTTAGCTATTATCGTCATTGTATTTATATTGCGTTTAATACTGATGCCACTCATGTGTATTCAAGTAAAAAATATTCATGTTATTCGTGGCAAAACAGAGGTCGTAAAACCAGAAATTAATAAAATTCAAGAAAAAATTAAAGAAGCTCAATCGCCTGAAGAACGACGTGCAGCAAATAAATTATTAATGAAAAAATATAATGAGTATGGAATCAATCCTTTTAAAAATTTAATTGGTACATTTCCAATTTTAATTCAAATTCCAATTCTTCTCGGACTATATACGTCAATTAAATATCCAACAAGTGGTGGTATTACTCAGCATCCTCATTTTTTATGGTTTAATTTAATGCATACTGATATAATCATGACCATCATTGCAGCTGTGATGTATTTTATACAACCCCTTGTCAACTCAATCCATTATCCCAAAAATGAACGTCGATCTTATTATGTCATGATGGTGTTATCCCCTTTATTTATTACTTATGCATCATTACATTCAGCATCAGCGTTAAGTGTATATTGGGCTATAAGTGCAACTTTTTTAATTATTCAAATGCATTTCGCTCATAGTCATTATGCGAAAGTGGGTAAAATTGAGGGAGAAAAATTAAGACAACGTATAGAAACAAAGCGTCAAACTACTTCAGAAACATCTTTAAGCACTTCTAACCATTGATAAGATCAATTATATAAAAAAGGAAGCGCGTGACTCTCACGCGCTTCCTTTTTTATTTATCGATGACTATTTCGTATTAAATCAATCGTATTCATCCAAACAATATGACCTAATAATTCTGAAATGCGTTCTTCTTTAGGTAAATCTTTAACTTGTGGTGTTAGATTTAATTTAGGCAGTATATATTCATGAAAAGCAATATGAATCAAAATACCGAAGAATGTACCTCTTAATGTCGTTACTTTTGGACACTTTTCAGCAAGTAATCCATATACCATAGCATTTGCAATTGAAAAACCATAATGAATACCCATGACAGTTATAGGTATATCGTTCTCGTTATAACGGTACGTAGCATGTTTAACATTATCAGGTAAATTCAATTTATGCAGTAATGTCATTGGTGGTGGTTCTTCTTCACGTTGTGGCGTTCTAGGAGGGATGAGTGCTTCCCATCCCATTTTAACTGCACCACTTAATAATCCGCCAATAACGCCTGTCATGATAACTCTTTTCGTTGATTGTTTCATTATTTTCACAACTCCTTATCTCACTATATATTGTATTTACCCTTAATAATTAAAAATTAAAAAGTGAGTTAATCACTTTTAACTCACTTTTACACTCTATTTACTTAGCTTGACGTTGCTCTTCTTTGGCATGTACCATATTCGCTACAAATTGATTAATTGGCGCATCGATATGATGTTCTGAACCTAAGCGAGCCACTGCTCCGTTAATATAATCAATTTCAGTACGTCGATTATTATTAATCAAATCTTGATACATTGATGGGAAATGTGGACCTACTTTATCATTTAAATCGATAAGATAATGATAGACTTCATCTGCATTTAAATGTACACCATCAACAGTAGCAACTTCTACTATCTCTTTAGTAATGTCATATACAAGTTTTCTTGCATATTCACTTTCATTTAATGTTGATAAACGACATTCTAAAATTGTACATAGCGCATTTGCTGTCCCATTTACACAAATCTTCTTCCAAATAGATTGTTGCAAGTCTTCACTTTTATGTGGATTGAGCTTCGCTTGTTCTAATAGATTATATATCACTTCAACATTATTCTGTCCCTCTGGCACAAGAGAACCTATCTCTACTGGACCACTACCCATTAAATGAGTATGTCCAGGTGATTCTAAGCCGGCCGTCCACGTAGTTACACCACGAACAATACGTGATTTATCTACATAATTTACAATACGTTCTTCATGTTTTAGACCATTCATTGTACAAACCATAATTGTTGTATCATGAATATGTGGCTGGATATGTGTTAGCATGCTCTCAAGTTGCATAGCTTTTGTAAATAAAAATACAATATCAAATTGAAGATCACTTGGTATTTTTGTATCTTGATACATAGGAATATTTAAATGATAGTCTTCTCCATTTATATCAATATGTAAACCTTCATGTTTTACAGCTGTTGCTTGTGGCTCCCAACCATCAATGAGTGTCACATCATTACCTTGGCGATATAACATTGCACCGAAACCACTTCCCAACGCTCCTGAACCAGCAATTGCTATTTTCATAATATTCGACTCCTTCTTTTAATATTATTTTTAAAATACTACTTTAATAAAGTATCGTCAATAATATAAACAGAATATTCTAAATAATTTGATAAATTTAGAACTTTTTTTATTTTTCAATAATTGACGTAGAAGTCATTATCCCCCTGTATAAGGACTCATTATTATGTTTACATTTATTCTTTTATTCAATATAAAAAAATCTGAGGTACTCTATTCGCACCTCAGATTTAAATTTTATTAATATCCAGTTTTAATTAAGCACGTTTAGCTTTATTTGGAATTAAGAAGAAAATGACAAAGAAAGCAGTTAAAACGATGATGGCATTAAAGAGTACGCCCGCTGAACCACCAAGTTCTAAATTCATTTTCGCTGCACAAACACCATAAATCGTACTTGATAAAGCTACACCAAATGCATTTCCTAGTGATGAAGCCATTTTATACAATCCAGAGGCAACACCCACTTTATCATCTGGCGCTTGATCAACTGCTGTATCTGTAGATGGTGTGGCATACATACCAAGCCCAATACCAAATAGTAGGTAACCAATAATACTTGAAATAATATAAAACAAATTAGGTAAGAAGGTTAGTGATAAAAGTAGTAACCCTAAAAATGTAAATCCACTACCTATAAGCAATGGCTTTTTAGCACCTAATTTTTGTAATAGTTTTTCACCTACACGAATCATTACAAGCACTGCTACTAAATAAGTGATAGAGATTAAACCTGCTTGTAATGAAGTGAAACCTAAATGACTTTGGTAATATGTATTTACTACGATAAGCGTACCACCTGCTACTCCATTTAGCATGAAGTTTGAAAGTGTAGCACCACTATATCCTTTATTCTTAAATAAACTAAAATCAACAAGTGGGTTCTCAGTTTTAAATTCACGAAGAACAAAGAATATACCAGCAATTAAAAATATTCCAAATAACGATAGAATGACAGGTGATAATAATCCACGATCAGAAGCTTGTGTTACCATCACATTGACACTTAATAATGTAATAACTAATAAAATCAAACCTATAAAATCAAATTTTGAACCGCTATTGTCTGTATCCGTATCTGGTTCATTTTTTGTTTCTGGCGTGTGTTTAATTAAGAAAAATGAAAGTATTGACAAAGCAATAGAAATAATAAAAATCCATTGCCATCCTATTGTTGAAGCGATAAATCCACCAAACAATGAACATATTCCACTTCCGCCCCATGAGCCAATAGACCAAAAACTTAATGCACGTTGTCTTTCTTTTCCCATGTAATATTCATTAATTATCGCAAGAGTTGATGGCATAATGAATGCACCTGATAAACCTTGCAAAGCACGTCCAATCAGTAATAACCATGGAACTGGTGTAATAATCAATAATAATGAACCAATGATATTTAAGCCTAGTCCCAAATAAGTCATTTTGACGCGACCAAATTTATCAGCAACATCTCCAGCACCTACAATAAACAAACCAGAAAATAAGGCAGATAAGCTCACTGCAATATTAATAGTACCCAAATCGGTATTAAATGATGATTGTAGTGTTGGCACAATATTAAGTAACGATTGCGCAAACAACCAAAATGTTAATACACTAATAATAATTCCAACGAGTAACCGATTATCTCCCTTAAATTCTTTTGAAGACTCCATTATAAAAAAATTCCTCCTACTTTGCCCAAAAACTATATAATTTTAAACTACATTAAAATTTTATCATAGCTTACTATAATGGGATATAAAAATCTTTTTTTCTTTTTAAATATTATTTTCCAAAATAAATTATCATTTAATATAAATTAAGTGCTAAGTATTTATAAGTAAACATTTTAAACTATCAACTTTAAATTTTCCATACTATAATAAAAAGTGTAGTAAAAATTTTGAATTTTATTAATATACTTAATAGGTGCAAAAATGTTTAATTTATTTATTTTATTACTTGAACGTGTAGGCTTAATTATTATTATTGCTTACATTTTAATGAATATTAATCACTTCAAGACGATTATGAGTGCACGTGAAAAATTACGTGCTCAAATAGAACTCACCATCTTATTTTCATTATTCGCAATTATTTCTAACTTTACTGGAATTGAAATTGAGCATGGCAAAATTATTTCTAGTAATATTTACTATCATCTAAATAATGAAACGTCACTTGCGAATACACGGGTATTAACGATTGGAATGTCTGGTTTAATTGGTGGTCCTTTTGTAGCGATTATCGTTGGTATTATCTCGGGCTTATCACGAATCCTCATTGGTGGCGCAAATGCTTATATTTACCTATTTTCATCAGTCATCATTGCATTAATTTCTGGATTTTATGGATATCGCACCATGAGACATAATCGCTATCCAACTGTTTTAATAGGTGCCATGATTGGATTAATAAACGAAAGTATTCAGATGGCTTGTATTTTAATTTTTGCTGATGATGTTTCTAATGCTTGGGCATTGGTAAAATTTATTGCTTTACCGATGATATTAATTAATAGTATTGGAACTGCGTTATTTTTATCTATTATTCTGTCTACTTTAAAACAAGAAGAGCAAACACGTGCAATTCAAACTCATGACGTCCTTGAATTAGCAAACAAAACACTACCTTATTTTCGTTCAGGATTAAATGAAAAATCTGCTCGTCCTGTAGCTGAAATTATACTGAGGCTAATGAAAGTATCTGCTGTGGCAATTACCAATAAAACCGATATTTTAACACACGTAGGCGCGGGTAGTGATCATCATGTCGCTAAAAAAGAAATCATTACTAATTTATCTAAAGAAGTCATACGTACAGGCCAATTAAAAGAAGCCAATTCAAAAGAGGACATTGGATGTAATAATCCGAATTGTCCGCTTCGAGAAGCTATCGTTGTGCCCTTAATGACGAATGGAAACGTCGCAGGTACTTTAAAATTTTATTTTACAGACTATAACCATATTACGACATCAACTAAACAACTTGCTCGGGGTTTAGCAGATATTTTTTCAAGTCAATTAGAACTGGGACTGGCCGAAACGCAAAGTAAATTATTACGAGATGCTGAAATTAAGTCTCTACAAGCTCAAGTTAATCCACACTTTTTCTTTAATGCGATTAACACCATTTCAGCACTTGTACGTATTGACAGTGAAAAAGCACGCAAGTTACTTTTGCAATTGAGTCAATTTTTCAGATCAAACTTACAAGGTGCGCGTAATAGCACGATTACTTTAGAAAAAGAATTACAACAAGTCAAAGCATATTTATCATTAGAGCAAGCACGTTTTCCAGATCGATTTACAATTAAATATCATATTGATGATGCCTATAAACAAGTATTAATTCCACCATTCATCATTCAAATTTTGGTGGAAAATGCAATTAAACACGCATTCAAACATCGACGAAAAGATAACATTGTTTGTGTAGACGTTCAATACAAAGAAGCCTCATTAAAACTATCAGTTAGTGATAATGGACATGGTATAGCGCCTGAAAAATTACCCTCACTTGGACAAATCAGTGTGGCTTCAGAAACTGGAACTGGTAGTGCACTAGAAAATTTAAATCGCCGTCTCACTGGTTTATATGGTTCTAATGCAAAATTACACTTTGATACATCTAATTACGGAACAACAGTATCCTGTAAGATTCCATATCATTTAATCAAGGAGGAACGTTAAATGAGGACACTTATTGTTGACGATGAGCCATTAGCACGTAATGAATTACATTACTTATTAAATGAAATATCTGATTTCGAAATAATCGATGAAGCTGAAAATATTGAAGACACTTTAGAAAAACTGCTCTGTCACACCTATGATTTAGTGTTTTTAGATATTAATTTAATGGATGAAAATGGGATTGATTTAGCTCATAAAATTCGAAAAATGAAACAACCCCCTTATATCATTTTTGCTACGGCACATGATACGTTTGCAGTCAAAGCATTTGAATTAGATGCAGTTGATTATATATTAAAACCTTTTGAATTAGAACGAATTGAACAAGCAGTTCAAAAAGTAAAACGATTATTAAACGCTAAACAACAGATTCAAACATTGTCAGACCCTATCCACTCTCCACAATCACAAACGAATACTTCTTCTTATACTAATCATCAAAGTGTACTTCCTATCGAAGTGGATGAGCGTATTTATGTCATCAATTTAGACGATATTGTTGCGATTTCTGTGAACAATGGAATTTCGACTATTACGACTTTAAAAAAAACATATGAAACGACAGAACCGCTCAATTATTATGAGAAGAAATTACCTAAGCAGTTGTTTATAAAAATTCATAGAGCTACGATTATTAACAAGCAGTATATCGAAAGTGTCGAACACTGGTTTAATTATACGTATCAAGTGACAATGACAACGAATGTTAAATTTCAAGTTAGTCGTTCATTTATGAAATCATTTAAACAAGAAATTGGTCTTGCTTAATATATATTCTAAGTTAGCTTTTAACCTAACACTTCATATGATCAAGTGTTAGATTAAAAGCTTTTTTAATGACATCACAGTTCATTTATTGTTCTATAAACACTTTCTGATTTTCAACTGGAAAATACTGCAACTCACCTATTAATTTTCGTAACTCACTTCTAAATCTAACTCAAGAAAGCGGTTTCATTTTATACTAACATCAAGAGAAAAGAAAAAGAGGGAGAGTATCAATATGGCGAAAAACAATTCAACTACCGCTAATACTCAAGGAAATAAGAAAGCAGGTAAAACTTACAATTTCTTTATCCAAGTATTAACTATTGTTGCTGTATTATTTGTTTCAAAAATTATTGAATCATTTATTCCGTTTCCAATGCCTGCATCGGTAATCGGACTCGTATTATTATTTATTTTATTAAGTTCAGGAGTCGTAAAATTACGTCAAGTAGAGGGTGTGGGAACCGCTCTAACAAATAATATCGGCTTCTTATTCGTACCAGCCGGTGTATCAGTTATTAATTCGTTACCACTTTTAAGTCAACATCCAATTTTAATTATTCTATTAATTATTATTTCAACATTATTATTATTAGTCAGTGTGGGCTATGTATCACAATTATTTGTAACAAAAACATTATTCCCTACTGAAGAACAAAATGAAAAAACACGACTTAAGGAGGAAAACTAATGGCTGATCACTTAGGTATTACAACACCTTATTTTGGTATTTTAGTCTCATTAATTCCATATATTATTGCACAATATTTCTATAAAAAAACAAATGGCTTTTTCCTACTGGCACCTTTATTTGTAGCGATGGTGGCAGGAATTGTCTTTTTAAAAGTAACAGGTATTAGTTATGATAACTATAAAATTGGTGGAGATATTATCAACTTCTTCTTAGAAGCTGCAACAATTAGTTTCGCGATTCCACTTTATAAAAAACGTCAAGTACTTAGAAAATATTGGTTACAAATTTTTGGTGGTATTGCTGTGGGTACACTAGTAGCTTTAATCTTAATCTATTTAGTTGCAACATTATTCCACTTAGGTGATCAAATTAGTGCGTCTATGTTACCTCAAGCTGCAACAACTGCGATTGCCTTACCAGTATCTGACGGTATCGGTGGTGTAAAAGAATTAACATCATTAGCAGTTATCCTTAACGCTGTCGTTATTTCAGCATTAGGTGGAAAAATTGTAAAAATGTTTAAAATTTCAAATCCAATTGCACGTGGTTTAGCTCTTGGTACAAGTGGACACACACTTGGTGTTGCCGCTGCTAAAGAACTAGGAGAAACAGAAGAATCAATGGGAAGTATTGCAGTAGTAATTGTAGGTGTGATTATTGTTGTAATCGTACCACCACTTGCTTCACTATTATTCTAATAAAAAAAGCGTTGCTGACGAACTAAGTAACAACTTAGTCATCGTCTAAGCAACGCTTTTAATTTATCTTAAACTTTGTACTTGTTTACTAGAACGATGTGTGGGATCTAATTTTTTCTCTAATAAACGTAGACCAATATCAATTAAAATCGCAATTAATGCAATTGGAATCGCACCTGCAAGAATAAAGACTGTACCATCAGTAGAATTCGTTCCACGAATAATAATGTCTCCTAGCGTCGGTGCACCAATAAATGAACCAATAGCAACAATTCCTATTGCTACAACAAGTGCAATACGAATACCACCGATGATTACAGATAGCGATAGTGGAAGCTCAATCATACGCATAACTTGGTTATTGGTCATTCCCATACCTTTACCTGCGTCTTTAATATTGTAGTCAACTTCTGTAATACCTGTGTAGGTGTTTTTTATGATCGGTAGCAAGGAATATAAAAATACTGCAAATACAACCGTTGATGGACCGAGCCCTAACGCCAACATCAGTATAGCAAGCATTGCAATGGCTGGCACGGTTTGAATAACATTAGCAATAGTAATCACTGGCCATGCTATTTTTGAATAACGTGCAATTAAAATACCAATTGGAATGCCAATAATACATGCAAACAATACTCCATATATAGACATTAATAAATGTTTAAAAAAGAGTTCCATCAGATAGCCAAAATTCAAAGTGTAATATTCATAAAGCGAACTTAACAAATTCCCTTTCACTGTTATTGACCACCTTTCTTATCTTCAAAATAGTTATGTTTTTTAATAAATTCTTCTGCAATGACGGCTGGTTCTTTTCCTTTTCCATCTGCTTCATAATTCAGTTTTTGCATTTCTTTTGTACTTATTGTATTTTCTAATTTTGTTAAAGCTTTATCAATCTCTGGATGGTCTTTAATTAATTCTTCTGTGGCTAATGGACTGCCATCATATGGAGGGAAAAAGTTACGGTCATCTTTTAAGATTTTCAAATTATATGCCGCAATACGTCCGTCTGTGGAGTAACCAACGGCAATATCTAATTTTTTGTTTTTAAGTGCATCATACACTAAACCAATTTGCATTGGACGTGCACTTTTGAACTTAAAGCCATACTCTTTTTGGAAAGCTGGGTATCCATCTCCGGCACGATTCATCCATTGCGTATCCATACCCAAGCGTAACTGATCTTTATATTTTTCTAAGTCTGATACTTTTTCTAAGTGATATTTATCAGCAGTTTCTTTTGTTACCATAAACGCATACGTGTTTTCAAAGCCAAGTGAATGATAATATTTTTGATCATATTTCTTTTTAAATAATCGCTGTGACTCATCCATGGCTTTATTCGCATCTCTAGTTGGGGGTGCATCGAGTACACTGGTTAACTCTGTTCCTGTAAAACGCACCGCTGACATATTAGCATCTCCACGCATAAGTGCATTATGTTGAACAATACTTGAACCTAAATTTCCAATAATGATTGGTTTGATATCTCCATTTGTATAATGTTCAATCATTAATTTCTCAATATTTGCTACTATTTTGGTTTCACTACTTTCAGTCGCTGTAATTTTCACACTGTCTTTCGAATTACTGTCACCTAAACCGGGTAAGCCGCATCCAGATAATACTACGAGAGACAATGTAAGAACGATAAATATATATTTAATATTTTTCATAGCTGTTCATTCCTCCCTTTTAAACTATCTAGATACTTTAAGACCTTTAGGTACAGCCCATTTTTCAACTAAAGATAATAAGAAATCCACAATTAGTGCTAAACAAGTCACTAAAATTGTAGCACTAATAATCATTGGTGGTTCATAGAGAGTTAAGCCATTAAATACTAAATCACCTAGACCACCTGCACCAATATAACTCGCAAGTGTAGCCCAGCTAATGACATATACACTTGCAAGACGTATACCACTAATAATTAATGGTAAGGCAAGGGGTAATTCCACATCTTTCATTAATTGAAGTTTTGTCATCCCCATACTTGTTCCAGCTTCAATAATGTTTTTATCAATATTTTGAACTCCTAATACTGTATTATTTAAGATAGGTAATAATACATAGATAAATAAAGCTACAATTGCTGGTGTCTTACCTACACCAAAAATTGGAATCATAAGCGCTAAAATGGCAAGTGTTGGTACCGTTTGAAGTACACCTGCAATAGTCAATACAACATTCGCCGTACGTTTTGTTTTTGATAATAAAATACCAAGTGGTACAGCTACGACAATAGCAATAAGTAACGAAATAATAGAAATATAGAAATGTTCTATCGTTTTCGATACGAGTTCTTCTCCGTATTGTGCAAAAAAGTCTCTCATTAACGATCCACTCCCGTATCATCCGTATTATGGGTATGTTCTCTATCTGTTCCGTTCATAATATCTTCATGATAACGTTGTGTACCTTGTGTTGTTAAACGTTGTTGTGTTTCATTTTGACGTTCATTCTCTCGCTCAACTTCATTTGAATAGGTTTTAGAAGAGTGACTCGTTTCATTCTCTTCACCCCAAATGGAGTCATACACAATATCTACTAAGTTTGCTCGTGTAATCAGTCCAATTAATGTATCATGATCATCTACTACAGGCACATTACGTACATTACGCTTTAAAATAGTTCGCACTGAATCTTGTAGTTTTGAATCGATATGTACTTTATAAACATCACGCTGCATCGTATCAATTAATTCTTTACCTTGACGTAATCCTTGATTTATATCTTCAATATCTAAAAACCCTAAAAGACGATGTTTATTATTCACTACAAAAATAGTGTCTATACGATGGGTTCTCATAATATTGACTGCATCATTAAGAGAATCGTCAGCTTGAATAGTAATTGGTTTGATCATTGCATCTTCAACCGTTCTCATGTTTGGTCGATCTTGAATCAGTCTATTTTGTCCAATAAATTCTCTAACAAAATCATTTGCTGGATATCTTAAAACATTGTCCGGTGTATCATATTGAACGATTTGGCCTTTCGACATGATACAAATTTTGTCTGCTAGCTTAATCGCTTCATCCATATCATGAGTTACAAAAATAAATGTTTTTCCTAACTTTCTTTGTAAATCTTTAACTAAATCTTGTAACGTATCTCTAGTTATAGGATCTAATGCCCCGAACGGTTCGTCCATCAAAATAATGTCTTGTTCTGCTGCAAGCGCTCTAACTACACCAATACGTTGTTGTTGTCCACCCGACAGTTCAGACGGATAACGATCTAAGTAATCCTCAGGTAAATCGACTAATTTAATCAACTCTTTTGCTTTAGCATCTTTCTTTTCTTTAGACCATTTTAAAAGTTTTGGAACGAGCACAATATTTTCTCTGATAGTCATATGTGGCATTAATCCAATTTGTTGAATCACGTATCCAATACTACGACGTAATTCTACTGGATTCATGTTACGTACATCTTTACCATTCATTTCAATTGAACCCTCTGTAGGTTCAATCATGCGATTAATCATTCTTAATGCTGTTGTTTTACCACTACCACTTGTTCCAATAAATGCAACAAATTCTCCAGCTTCAATATTTAAAGAAATATTATCGACTGCTTTCTTATTTCCAGAATAAATTTTAGTAAGGTTCTTTATACTAAGCGTCATAGGATGTCCCCTTCTATCGTATTAATGATGGAAAATTTTAAATACAAAAAAGCCAAAGTATTCTATTTTTGATTGTCTCAATCAAGAACCATATGGCCATTGCGTAATAAAGTTTTAAAAAATTGCATTTTAATAGAAATCGTTAAAATTCCACCACCTATACTTATATACCCTTTATAATTTTTTGAAACATTATTTATATGTAATAATTAATTTTTTTACCTAATTATTTTTTTAAGTTTTTAAATTTAACATTACTTATATACAACTATTCTTTGTAAATAGTACATTCCAACTTTTTTATATTGTCTGCAATTAAAGTTCGAAAAATTGTCAAATTTTTCTAAAGTGTTTAACAATTCATTTATATATATTTGAATTTCTGAGTTCCTAGTATTAATCTATAATTACAAAGTGTTTTTTATTATGAAAGGGATGTTATATATCATGAAAGCAGCAGTATGGTATGGTCAAAAAGATGTTCGCGTTGAAGATCGTGAACCAAAAGAATTAAAAGATAACGAAGTAAAAGTTAAAGTATCTTGGGCTGGTATTTGTGGTACTGACTTACACGAATATTTAGAAGGTCCAGTATTTATTTCAACTGACAAACCTGATCCATTCTTAGGTCAAAAAGCACCTGTAACTTTAGGACATGAATTCTCAGGTATCGTTGAAGAAGTGGGGAAAGACGTTACAAAATATAAAAAAGGTGACCGTGTCGTTGTAAACCCAACTGTTTCTGCACGTGAAAAAGAAGAAAATTTAGATTTATATGATGGGTATACATTCATCGGATTGGGTTCAGATGGTGGTTTCGCTGAATTTACTAATGCACCTGAAGACAATGTGTATCACTTACCTGAAAATGTGTCTGCTCAAGAAGGTGCATTAGTTGAACCAACAGCAGTAGCAGTGCAAGCTGTTAAAGAAGGTAACTTATTATTTGGTGATACAGTGGCTATCTTTGGTGCAGGTCCAATTGGTTTATTAACAGTCGTTGCAGCTAAAGCAGCTGGTGCTAGTAAAATCTTTGTATTTGATTTATCAGAAGAACGTTTAGCTAAAGCTAAAGAAGTGGGCGCAACTCACGTTGTAAACTCTGGTCATACTGATCCACTAGAATTCGTAAACGAACATACTGAAAACGGTGTAGATGTAACCTTTGAAGTAGCTGGTGTTGGCGTAACATTAGCACAATCTGTAAAAGTAACACGCCCAAGAGGTAGTGTTGTCATTGTTTCAATCTTTGCACACGAAGTTAACTTTGATCCAATGTTATTGACAAACTCTGGTGTTAAATTAACGTCTACTATTGCTTATACACCAACAACATTCCAACAAACAATTGATTTAATCGCAAATGGCAGCTTAGATGTTAAGAGCGTTGTAACAGATAAAATTGAATTAGCTGACATCGTTGAATCAGGATTCAATCAATTAGTGAATGATAAATCACAAGCTAAAATCCTAGTGAAATTAAATGGTGACCAAAAATATTAATTAAATGTTTTAACCCTGTAAAGCAGGAAAACTGCTTTACAGGGTTTTTTGTATTATTTCAAATCATACGATTCTATGCCTGTTATCTCTATTTTTATTTATCATTTATTCCCTTTCTACATCGGTTTCACTACATACTTTTTCATAACATTATCATCATTATATTATAGAAAAAATTTAATAAACTCCTTTTAATAATATTTTGAAATCTATTAAATATTTAGTTTGACTAATTAAATGATAAGCGTATAATTATATCGTGTTTTTTTTATAAAAAATAAAATAAATTAAAAGGAGTATTTATGGGAAAGAATAAAAACGATAATAAAATTAGCCTAACGCAACTCGTGTTACTCGGTTTAGGTTCGTTAATTGGTTCTGGTTGGCTCTTTGGCGCATGGGAAGCATCTTCAGTAGCTGGACCAGCAGCCATTATCTCATGGGTCATAGGTTTCATAGTTATTGGAACGATTTCTTATAACTATATTGAAATAGGAACAATGTTTCCACAATCTGGTGGCATGAGTAACTATGCTCAATATACACATGGTTCATTACTTGGCTTCATTGCTGCATGGGCAAATTGGGTCTCACTCGTAACGATTATTCCAATTGAAGCAGTATCTGCAGTCCAATATATCAGCTCTTGGCCTTGGGACTGGGCTAAGCCAACTCAGGCATTGATGCATAATGGTTCTATAAGTACAGTTGGTTTATTTGTTGTTTACATTATCATCATTGTCTTTTCATTATTAAATTATTGGTCTGTAAAATTATTAACGTCATTTACAAGTTTAATTTCTGTATTTAAATTAGGGGTGCCACTCCTAACAATTATTATGTTAACGATCTCAGGGTTTGATGCAGGAAACTATGGTCATTCCTTGAATACATTTATGCCATATGGTAGTGCTCCTATCTTTGCAGCAACAACAACATCAGGTATTATCTTCTCATTTAATGCATTCCAAACGATCATTAATATGGGCTCAGAAATTAAAAATCCTGAGAAAAACATTGCACGTGGTATCGGCATTTCACTAATATTAAGTGCAATTTTATATATTATCTTACAAAGTACATTTATCACTTCAATGCCACAATCAATGATTCATTCACATGGTTGGCACGGTATTAACTTTAATTCACCATTTGCAGACATGGCAATTTTATTAAGTATTAATTGGTTAGCCATTTTACTTTATATTGAAGCCGTAGTATCTCCATTTGGTACTGGTGTATCATTTGTAGCCATTACTGGTCGCGTATTAAGCGCTATGGAAAAAAATGGTCATATTCCTAAATTCTTAGGAAAAATTAATTCAAAATATAATATTCCACGTGTTGCGATTGCATTTAATGCTGTCATGAGTATGATCATGGTAACGTTATTCCGCGATTGGGGGGTACTTGCAGCTGTTATTTCAACTGCAACATTAGTAGCCTATCTTACAGGTCCTACTACCGTTATTGCGTTACGTAAAATGGGGCCTAAATTGCATCGTCCCTTCCGTGGTAAATTATTAAAAATCATGGCACCTTTATCATTCGTATTAGCATCATTGGCCATTTATTGGGCAATGTGGCCTACTACAGCAGAAGTTATTTTAATTATTATTTTAGGTTTACCAATTTACTTCTTCTATGAATATAAAATGAATTGGAAAAATACTAAAAAGCAAATTGGCGGTAGCTTATGGATTATTGTCTATCTTATTTTATTAGCTGCTATGTCATTTATAGGTAGTAAAGAATTTAAAGGTATGAACTGGATTCACTACCCATATGACTTTATTGCTATTATTGTGTTGTCCCTCATTTTTTATAAAATTGGTTCTTCAAGTCACTTCAATAGTATTTACTTCAAACGTGCTAAGAAAATCAATAAAAAAATGAAAGATGGTTCGCCAGAAGAAGCGGAAGCAGCTGCTAAAGGTAACGAATAATCATTCAAACGTCTGAAACAAGTTAGAGAATAGTCTCAACTTGCTTCAGACGTTTTTTTTAATGTTATATTAGATATAAGATAAGTATGGAGATGATACTGTTGACCTTAATTAAAACACATGGCGGAGATATTAAAGGCTATACTAAAAAGAAAATTAATTACTTTCTCGGGATTCCTTATGCTAATCAACCTATCAATGAACATCGATTTAAACACTCGAAATGCTTAAAAACTTGGAATAAGACCATTGAAGCAACATCGTTTAAATCTATACCACCACAACCCTACAACAAACTCGAAACCTTCTTCTCATCACATGCTCAATTATTTAATCAAAGTGAAGACTGTTTATATTTAAATATTTGGTGTCAAAATAATCAATATAACAATAAGCCTGTCATTATCTATTTTTATGGTGGTGGCTTTGTGAACGGACATGGTTCTCAGGAACTTTATACACCTGAACATATTGTTGAACAACATGATGTCATTGTCATTACGTTTAATTATCGTTTAGGTGCTTTAGGATTTTTAGACTGGTCTTACTTCAATAGCGATTATAATAAAAACAATGGTTTGTCTGATCAAATTAATGCACTCAAATGGATACATACGTTTATTAAATATTTCGGTGGAAATTCAAACAATATAACATTAATGGGACAGTCTGCTGGTAGTATGAGTATTATGGCATTAATGCAACGACCAGAATTAGATAAATACTATCATCAAGTGATGTTATTAAGTGGAACGCTACGTCTTGATTCTCATTTATTAGGACAAAAGAAAGCAGCCCATTTTGCCTATCTGAAAGATACCTATTTTCCTAAAAAAAGAATGACTCATTTAACAACTTTAGAGATATTATCATTAATGGCTTATGATGAAGCATCACGCGGAAAATCAAAAGGTCTTGAATTGATTTATGCACCTATTCAAGAGTCAAACATGTCTCGTCCCCTTTCTCAATTTACTAAACCGGTTGTTATAGGTACTACGAAAGAGGAAGGCAATATTTATATTCGCAATGAATCTAGAAAATTATCACCTGAGCGCTTTGTGGAAGTCATGACATTAAATGATATACACCTTCACATTTCTCAAGCTCAAACTGGTAAAGACCAAGCCCGTATGGTGACAACGCATTATTTTGAAACACCTGCAATTTCATTTTTAAATCAACTTGACAACAATCCCCATTGTTGGAAATTACGTTTTGACTGGTGCCTTTCTAATGCATCACCGTTTCAATCTGCTTATCATATTTTAGATTTAGTGTTTTGGTTTGGAAAATTAGAGATTTTAAAAGCGCATGGTGTGAACTCATTAGAACATGAACGTCATCTCAGTAAACACATGATAGATGATTTAATCTATTTTGCGACATACCACACTATGCCGTGGCCATCTTATTCTCCTCAAACACCTTATTGTTATATATATAAATAAAAAGAAGCGGAACAATGAATTCAAAATGAATTCTGTTCCACTTCCTACTTAATTTTTTATATAAGACATATTTTTTAAACTTATGACAATAATAAGACCCATAGCTCCAACCATTGCGCTCACAATCGTGACTGCTTGAACAGAGATATTTGAAACAACGAGTCCTCCAATAATGCCCCCAAATCCTATTCCCGCATTCAGACTCGACATATTCCAACTCATCACTTGACTCGTATCACCTTCAACATGTTCAATTATACCACTTTGAATTGCTGGGTTGGTACTCCACTGTACAATATTCCATATAAACAATCCAATTAATAATATGGTAACAGTATGCAAAATAAGATTCATTATCAACATCATAACTATAAAAATAGAAAAGGCAATGATTAGCCAACGTTTACTGCTAAGTTTATCTGCTAATATGCCACCTAACGACGTACCAATCACTCCTGCAATCCCATTCACTAATAACGCCAATGATACAAATCCCATTTGATGACCATGATTCAAAATAAGAGGATTAATATAAACAAATGTCACAGAATTTGCTACTAAAATTAAAAAAGTAATTGCTAAATATTTGACTACCTCCACCGGTCTTAAAATTTTAGATGTATTTGGCTGTTTATTTGAAGTTGAACCCCATTGACGTTGAACTTGATTTAATTCTGATGTTGATGGTAAATATACCATCATCAGTACACCAGCTATCACACTCACAATAATAATAAATAAGAACGTAAATCTCCAACCTATTGCATCCCCAATCATCGTACCGATTGGGACGCCAAATACATTAGCCCCACTAAATCCAGTATAAACGACACCAATCATTTTCCCTCTATTTTTAGGTATCGTTAACATCGCTGTTAAAGCTAAGACTTTAACGATAATGAGTGAAGCGGCTGCTGAAGATAAGATACGTCCAATCACTAAAATAGTAAAGTTAGGCGCCATCGCAATCATTGCATTTCCAATGATAAATGCAACGAGTGTCCATAATAAGACCGGTCGTACTGCAAAGCGATTCGTAAGCTTAACAAGTATGGGTCCACAAATAGCGAATGTTAATGCATATAAAGTCACAAGCTGACCAATAATCGCTTCAGAGACACCGAGGTCTTCACTCATTAAATTCATAATTCCTGCAACCATCATCTCAACCATACCGACGATAAACACACTAATAATGAAGGTTGCCACTCGCATGACAGACATGCATAGGACTCCTTTCTTTCTATATTTTGGCATAAAAAAACAGTTACGCAATGGTAACCTTTATCATTCGTAACTGTTTCATTATATAATAATTTCTTAAACTTTTGTGCGAAAAAATATGTCATTGAGATTTAGTTATTGTCTTTTATATTAGTTGTACGTGCTACGAGTTGATGACGTGCATTAAAGAATTGACCATAACTTAAATACGTTGCAATCAATGCAGACATAATCGTTGCAGTAGTATGAATAAACACAACAAGTAATTGGAATTTGATGGCTTGTAATGGTGCCATACCTCCAATAATTAATCCTGTCATCATACCCGGAATAGACACTAACCCATATGTTTTTACAGAATCAATTGTTGGAACAATCGCTAAACGAATACTTTCACGAATCGCCCCTTTAGACGCAAGCTTTGGCGTTGCTGCTAATGTTAACTTAGATTCAATATCGTCTACATCTCGAACGAACGCACGATCTAAATTTTGATATGCCAAATTAATGGCAATTAAACCATTATTTGCAAGCATACCGCCGATAGGAATGACATCATTTGCTTTAAAATCGATGGCACCAGCAAGCACTGCACATGCTAATGGAATTGCTGTTGATATAAATATAGAAACAAAAGAAATCCAAAACACATGATGCATAACAGGCGATGCACGATTAATGGTATTCCAAGAAGCGTTAATAATAATGACTAATACTGCAATCAATAATATCCATACTTGATCAATTTTAAAAATATATTCTAATATCAATCCTAAAATTAATAATTGAACCACCGCTCTAATCGAAGCGACGACTAAATCTTTGATAATATGTAAGCCTTCTTTATATGAAATAATAATAGGAATTAATAATAATAATGCTGTTAAACAAAGCGCTGTATTACTCATTATGATTTAACACCTCCTCATTTGTAATCTGACCATCTTTAATAGTAATCCTTCTTTGAAAGTTTCTCATACTTTGATCATTACTATGGGTAATCCATAATATAGCGACGCCTTCATCTGCTAATTTAAAGATAATATCTTCAATTTTTTCTTTATTTTGCGTATCAAGTGCACTCGTTGATTCATCTAGGAGTAATATCTCTGGTTGATACATTAACTGGCGTGCAATAGCAATACGTTGACGTTCTCCCCCAGACATATGTTCTATTTTAGAATCTAGACTATAATTTGATAAGCCGACTTTATTAAGTAAATCATTCGCTTTATCTTCATCAAATTGATCATAATGCGTTAATGCTGGGAAAGCCATATTGTCGCCTACTGTCGTTCCAAATAATTCACTTTGTTGCATCATGTAACTAATTTTAGAACGTAATTCTTCAGGACGATACTCATCATATGGTTTTCCTTTAAATAATAATTCTCCTTCAGTCGGACTAATTAAATTGTTGAGTTGCTTTAAGAATGTACTTTTTCCGCTTCCAGAAGGACCAACTACTGCAACGGTTTCACCTTGATCTAATTTAAAATTAATATTATTGAGTATCGTTCGTTGATCTGCTTTATAGGTCAGATGTTTTACTTCTAATAACACAAGCGTTTCCTCCTTATCTTTACTCTTTAATGGGATGACATATTCTTTTTTATCATAACAAAAAAAGAGGCAAAGTAATGAAATTCAATGTTACTATTTTTTGAATTTCAATGACTCTACCTCTTACTCTTAACCCCAAATGATACTCATAATAATCGCTATAAAAGAAACAAAATTATTTATCATATGAAGGGTAATCGTCATCGCTAAATTTCGACCACTTAAGTGATATGCCACAACAAATCCTGTAGCCATAATTAAATAAGGGCCAACTTCAAATGGTGATGATGCACTTGTCATATGTAATCCTGCAAACCCGAGCACTGACACGACATACATCACACCATACGTTAATTTTTTACCTAACTCATGAATTAACAAATGTCTAAATAATAATTCTTCTACAACAGGTGTAATAATCACAATATCTAAAAATAAAACAGGCCAAAGCCAATTGATTTCAAACATTTTAATAATCATTTTGTTATTTTCTGTATCATCAAACTGATATTGTTTCGGTAAAAATTCCATTAAATAACCATATGCGCCTTGCAACACATAAAGGGCCACCATCACAATGATAATGAGTGGAATATGTTTTTTTAAAGCTTTGAATCGTGAGATGGCAATAGGAATAATGGTTTTGCGATGCATTAAATAAAAGACTACTAATACAAGACATTGACCAATTAACGTAAAGACTTGGGCATATCCTAAATAATATTTTGTAAACTTACTTTCCGATATATGACCTCCTGTGATGCCTGAAATTATTCCCATCACAATAAATGTAAGAATCAACGGAAAAACAATATTCATGACTAAATATGTAGGTATGAGCCAAAAATCACGTTTAACAATACGTTTTGAATCAAATTCATTTCTTATCGGTCGCTGCTCTGAGGTTTGGTAGTATGTATCATTATGTTCCGAAGTCATATAACTCTCCTATTCTTTCTATTTAAACAAGCTTATCAATCATTGTAATAATAAATATGATGAGTTGTACAGTACTATGATAAAGATAGGACGCTGCTAAATTTTTCCCACTTTTCATATATACAATCACTGCACCTATTGAAATAATCATGTAAGGCATGGCTTCCAATATTGAAATTAAATCATATACTTGGACAATGGTTTCTATTAACACACTAACAATCATCATTACTAAAAGATTAAATTTTTTGCCTAATTCATGAATCAATAGATGACGAAATAGTAACTCATCAATTAAGGGTCGTAATAATACTACTGAAATAAAAGTGAATATCAGTGCACTTGGATGAATAAACAATCCTTCTAAACGACGTTGTGCTTGTGTGTCTACGTAGCCAAAAGGATGCGGTAACATGTGTGCCAATGCATTAAAACCATAATATAACATCACACTAACGATTACGATGATTATAATCAATTTCAAATACTGATGAATCGCAATACGATATTGTCGTCGTACAACACTCGCAATATAAAACTTATGTAATGTGAAAAATAATCCTAACACAATAAATTGAGCAATCACAAAACTTAAACTTAGCATCACATTATATAAATAAGATGGCGGTGGTTGTTGGGTAACCATAGCCGTCACACCTAATACACCAAAAACAATAATAATAGGCGTTAAAATTTGGAAAAAGATAAACAAAGGAATGAGTAGAAAATCTTTTTTTATTATTTCAGGATTACCCCATCGATTTTTTGATACCACTTGTGTGATCACATCTTTTTCTTTTTTCATATATCACCTCAACTATCTACGCATATAGTACTTTATCATTTAAAAACATTATTGTCATAAGAGATTCTAACTTTTCCACAATTTGATATTTAAAGATAAATATTAAATCTATTTATTTATATTTGTAAATAAAATTTTTTGATGTAAGATTTACAGTATAAAGAGAATTGAGGGGGGATGGGCATGACAACTTTACTTACTGCCATGCAATTTATAGTTAATATTCTTATTATTATGGTGTTACTTTCTATATTAATGGTTGGGTTATATCTTTTATTCAAAGATAAAAGACAAGAACAACATAGTGTGTTACGTAACTTTCCTGTATTAGGCAGAGTACGTTACTTTTCAGAGAAAATAGGACCAGAATTACGTCAATATTTATTTGCAAATGATACCGAAGGAAAACCATTTTCAAGAAATCAATATACTGATATCGTTTTAGCAGGTAAATATCATTCAAGAATGACTAGTTTTGGTACAGAAAAAAACTATGAAGAAGGCTTTTATATTCGAAACGCTATGTTTCCATTACAAAAGTCAGAACTTCAAATTGATAACCATTCAATGATTTCAACATTTATTTATTCAATCGATAATGAACGATTGTTTAAGCGTGAAGAACATCGTGAGAATAAACACATCGATCCTTATTATTTATCAGATGATCATGCAGTTATTATAGGCGAAGAATTAGCACATCCCTTTAAAGTCAAACGTTTAGTAGGCCAATCTGGTATGAGTTATGGCTCATTAGGTGGGCGCGCGATTACTGCATTATCTCAAGGACTTGCACGTGCTGGCACATGGATGAATACAGGGGAAGGTGGATTATCTGAATATCATCTTAAAGGTGGCTGCGATATTATTTATCAAATTGGACCAGGTTTATTCGGCGTGAGAGATAAAGACGGTGGTTTTAGTGAAGAAGCTTTCTTAAATGTGGCAAACCATAAAGAAGTTAAAGCATTTGAAATTAAGCTTGCACAAGGTGCTAAGACACGTGGTGGTCATATGGAGGGCAATAAAGTTACAGAAGAAATTGCTAAAATTCGTAATATCGAACCCTATAAGACAATCAACTCACCTAACCGCTTCGATTTCATTAATAATCCAAAAGAGTTATTAGAATTTGTAGCTAAGTTGCAAAAACTCGGTCAGAAACCTGTGGGCTTTAAAATTGTGGTAAGCAGAGTTGATGAAGTTGAAGCCCTTGTTCAAGAAATGATTAACCTAGATATTTATCCAAACTTTATTACTGTTGATGGTGGTGAAGGTGGAACAGGGGCAACTTTCCAAGAATTACAAGATGGTGTTGGCCTCCCACTTTTTACTGCCCTTCCAATCGTTACTGGTGTTTTAGAACGTTATGATGCACGCAAATATATGAAGATATTCGCATCTGGAAAACTTATTACACCAGATAAAATAGCCATTGCACTTGGACTTGGTGCTGATTTATGTAATATTGCAAGAGGTATGATGATCAGCATTGGTTGCATTATGAGCCAACAATGTCATTTAAATACTTGCCCAGTTGGCGTCGCAACAACGGATCCTAAAAAAGAAAAGGCTTTAATTGTTGAAGAAAAGCAATATCGTGTCACAAACTATGTGACTAGTTTACACGAGGGATTATTTAATGTTGCAGCTGCAGTAGGTGTTAAAAGTCCAAATGAAATTACAGAAGATCATATTGTGATTAAAAGAAAAAATGGACATATTGAAGATATCGCAAGTTATAAATTAAAACTTATTCAATAGTCAACAAAAAAGTGAGACAATCTATATCATCGAAAGGTTGTCTCACTTTTTTATTATTCTTCATTCATATTGCTTTTTTTCTTGAATCCAATTTTTTTAAGTTCTTTGACCGTACCATCCATTGTCACTTTTTTATAGTTTTTAGAATAATGTGCTAATGCAAAGTAACGACTAACGTCTTTTAAGTTTGCTTTGTTATAATCAATATCTATGTTTTCAACTATTTTTTGATGCCTACTACTTAGCGTATATGTTACGCCCTTTTCCCCTTTTAATGGACGATAGTCTTTAAAAGATTTTTCACCTTCTTGTTTAGACATTCCCAGATCATCATATTTTAAAGTACTGACAGTTGATTGTTTAATCACTTTATTTTTTTTATAAGTTAATGTTGTATGAACATGCTTACCATCAATATCACCTTCGTATGTTTTTGAACGTGATTGACTACAAGCCCCTAATATACAAACACTTAACACTGACAACACAAATAATGTTAAGACTTTTTTCATTATGCTCATCTACTTCCCCATATTTAATTTTAAACAAATTATATCACTTACCAACTATGAATGGGATACATTTAATTTGCATAGATATGATAAACTATTGTTCATAAAATTCATTTTATCCATGCTACAATACACTTAACAACGTTTTTAGGAGGACTCAATGTATGAAAGAATCTATCGAATTACTCAAAACATTAACAGATGTTAATGGTATCGCTGGTTATGAGTACCAAGTTAAAGAAAAAATGCGAGACTATTTAACACCTATTAGTGATGAGATTATCGAAGATGGTTTGGGTGGTATCTTCGGTAAAAAGGAAAGTAAAACGGGATCTAAATCATTAATGTTAGCTGGTCATTTAGATGAAATTGGATTCATCGTCACTAAAATTGATAATAATGGATTTATTAAATTCCAACCTATTGGCGGTTGGTGGAGCCAAGTGATGTTATCTCAAAAAGTAACCATCACGACTGACGATGGTAAAGAAATACGAGGTATTATTGGTTCTAAACCTCCACATGTACTTGAACCAGAAGCACGCAAAAAGTCTATCGATATCAAAGACATGTTTATTGATATTGGTGTTAGAAGTAAAGCAGATGCTGAACAATACGGTATTGAAATTGGAAATATGATTACACCTTATAGTGAGTTTGAACAACTTGCAAATGGTAAATATTTAACTGCCAAAGCATTTGATAATCGATACGGTTGTGCACTTGCTATTGACGTACTTAACAATCTTAAAGATGAATCGATCGGTATTAATTTATATGCAGGTGGCACTGTACAAGAAGAAGTTGGTTTACGTGGCGCTAAAGTCGCAGCAAATAAAATCAACCCCGATTTAGCTATTGCAGTCGACGTTGCGGTCGCATATGATACACCTGGAATGGCACAATATGGTAGTGATACAGCCATTGGTGACGGTCCGGTAATTATTTTAATGGATGCTTCAAATGTGGCACATCAAGGCTTACGTCAACATATTAAAGAAGTGGCAAAAAAACATTATATTACGGTTCAATGGGATACTACACCACGCGGTGGTACAGATGCTGGTAGTATCCATGTTGCTAACGATGGTATTCCAACAATTGCTATTGGTGTGGCATTACGCTATATGCACTCAAATGTATCTGTTCTCCATACAGATGATTATGAAAATTCAGTACGATTAATCACTGAAATTGTACGTTCTTTAAATGACCAAACGTATAATCAAATCAAATGGTAATTTGAATATTGAAATGTTACATCTACTTATGTTAATATCACATTAACGAGTATTAACGTCATAACGATGCGAACCCCTAGTCTATTGCCCTAGACTAGGGGTTCTTTGTGTATTGGATTATCTGCCGTCTTTTTTATTCTTATATTGTTCAAACCAATAATCAAACAATATATTGAGCCACCTATTTAATATAGGTGCAATAACGAGTCCAAATATTAACGTCATAACTTCACCTCCTTTAAACGTACTACCGTCTAAAGGAAAGACGACGACAATATTATACCATTTTTATAAAATAGAATTATTTATCTAAATACATAAAAAGCGAGAGACAGCCTCATACTGAAGCCTTCTCTCACACTTAAACGCTAATATATCCACTATGATTTATTCTACAGAATGTTTCCATTTATCTTCACTTAACATTTCACCAGGCCAAGTGTATGCCATCACACCACCATCAATACGAATCGTTTCACCTGTAATAAATGAACTATCATCTGATGCTAGGAAAGCAACCAATTTACCTACTTCTTCAGGTTGTCCTAAACGACCAAGTGGAGTGACCCATTTCTGATTATCGCGGAATGTTTTACCCGCTTCGTCTTCAGATGTACCAGCTAAATTATCTACAAGCGGTGTTTCAATGGTACCTGGTGCAATCGCGTTCGCACGAATATTTTCACGGCCATATTCAATCGCAATCGATTTAGTGAAATTAATGACGCCACCTTTAGCGGCATTATAACCAGAACGATACAAGTCTGCTGCTTGTCCTGAGAATGAAGCTGTATTAATGATTGAACCTCCATTATCCAACATTAATGGTAATAAGAATTTCGTTACTAAGAATGTACCTCTCATATCGACAGACATAATTTTATCAAATACTTCAACTGGATATTCATGAATACGTCCTGCCCCATTATCTACACCTGCATTGTTGAAGATAATGTCAATGTGACCATAGTCTTGTTTAACTTTCTCAGCAAAATCTTTCACTTGTTGATCTTGAGAGATATCAACTTTATAAGCTGTCGCTTTACCGCCCTCTTGATTAATGTCATCTACAGTTTTTTCTAATTCATCTGAAATATCAAGTGCTAAGACATGTGCTCCTTCTTGCGCTAACACTTTTGCCGATGCTTGTCCAATACCTGTACTTGCACCTGTGATGACTGCAATTTTATTTTCTAAACGTCTCATCTTGTCACACTCCTAGTGAACTTGTTTTCTAATACAACCTTATTCTTCCACTAAATAGTTCAGATTAAACGTGATACTAAAAATGAAATCGTTTTACAATTGAATTCTTTTCTATATCCAAAGAAATGTAAATATGATTCGTATCTTTTTCTATTAATAAAATTCATGTAAAATAAAACTATAATAGGAAGTATTGAAAGACTTAGGAGGCCATGATGGAAGAACGTATAGGATTAATAGATATTGGCTCGAATACGATTAGATTAGTTATCTTTAAATTTAGCAAAGAGGCAGGATTAAATGAATTGCTCAACATTAAAACGCCTGCTCGCTTGAGTCAATATTTGACAAAAGAAAATAAAATGAGTCAAGAAGGTATTAAAGTGCTCATTGAAGCATTACGCAGTTTTAAATCTGTATCTGAAAAATTTGAAGTAAAAGAATTGCATCCTATCGCAACAGCAGCGATTCGTCAATCTGAGAACAAGGATGACATTGTTAAAAAAGTGAAAGATGAACTTGATATTGAAATTTCAATTATTCCTGAAAAAGACGAAGCATATTATGGTTACTATGCTATTACTCATACTACGGAAATTGAAAATGGTGTATCTGTAGACATCGGTGGTGGTTCAACTGAAGTTACTTTATTTAAGGATAAAGAATTATTTGAATCACATAGTTTTCCTTTCGGTGTAGTAACGTTAAAACGTAAATTCTTTGATGGCAAAGACCACAATGATAAAGGCGCGATCAAAGATATGGAGAAATTCTTATCTCAACAATTTAGTACATTAGATTGGCTTAAAGATCAAGACGTTGCATTAGTCGGTGTCGGTGGTTCTGCACGTAACGTAGCACGTATCCATCAATCTGAACACACTTATCCTATAAGTGGCGTACACAATTATACAATGTCAGATAAAGATATTGATGAAGTGTACGATATTATACGTAAAAGTTCACGTGATGAGTTAAATAACCTAGATGGATTAAGTCGCGATCGTGCAGATATTATTCTTCCAGCGGTGTCAGTATTTAAGACACTTTATAAAAAAATAGATGCGAAGCAATTCACATTTTCAAGAAATGGTTTACGTGAAGGCTATATTATTAAACAAATTCGCTCACGCTATCCAGATGTATTTGACAAAAATAATGTGCGTAAAGAATCGATTTATTTCTTAGCACATGACTATCACATCGAAGAACGTAGCTCACAAGGTCGTCTAAAATTAGCGCAATCTTTATTAAAACAATTAATGGATTTAGGTGATTTAAAGATTAATAACACAGAGCAACGTCTCTTTGAAGAAGCGACCTATATTTATTATTTAGGTAGATTTATTGATTCAGATTCAAGTTCTCCACATACGTATTATATTATCGCGAACTCAATGATTAATGGTTATACACATAAAGATCGCGTTAAACTCGCCCTTTTAGCAAGTTTTAAAAATAAATCTTTACTTAAATTTTATTGTAAAGAAACAGATTGGTTCAGTAATAAGGAAATTGAAACAATTCAAGCATTAGGTGGCATTATTAAATTTGTGAATGCTTTAAATATTTCACAAACTAGCTTTGTTGAAGACGTGACTTTAAAAGAAACGAAAAAAGGCAATGACGATTATGAACTGACCGTACATTATACTGAAGGCGAACCGATTGCTGAGAAATATCAAGCATTAAGACAGAAAAAGCATATCGAAAAGATTCTTAAAGGATCAGTATCCATTGTCTTTACAAAATCTTAAAATTTGTATGCTATATTATAGGTAGATAGTTCTGTCATAGACTATATATTTTTACAAATAGAAAGATTGATAATCGAAGAAATGACGAGGTGTATTTTGAATATGCAAACTCAATTGGGAGACTATGATATTAGCTTGCCGAAGTACTATAATAATCGCGAACTCAGTTGGTTAGATTTCAACTATCGTGTATTACAAGAAGCTTATGATAACAACAATCCACTATTAGAAAAATTAAATTTCGTATCTATCTTTAGTTCGAACTTAGATGAATTCTTTATGGTGCGTGTGGCTGGTTTAAAAGACCAAGTAAAAATGGGATTCGATAAACCTGAAAACAAAACACAAATGACACCACAAGAACAAGTAGATGCGATTCAAGAAAAAGCTAAAAAATATGTCAATATACAATATGAACGCTATAACGAACTTATCGAAGAATTACGCAATTATGACATTGTTATGTGTAAACCAGAAAACTTATCTGACTCTATTTTAAGCAAGTTAGAAAGAGATTTTAAACTAACTATTTTACCAACGTTAACACCACTTGGTATAGATGCATACCATCCTTTCCCAAAACTAAATAATAAAAGTCTAAATATCTTCGTAGATATCGATACAGATGATGCCATTAACTCAGCGATTGTTCAAATTCCATCTCTTATCCCTAGATTTTTAACTTATAATGAAGGTTCAAAACAATATGTAGTCATGGTAGAAGATGTCATTACACACTTCATTAATCACTTATTTACAGGCTATGAAGTATTAAATACCTTTACATTTAGAATTACTCGAAATGCTGATTTAACGATTCATGAAGATGGTGCTGAAGACTTACTTATCGAAATTGAACGCTTCTTAAAAGAACGTAAAAGTGGTTCTGCTGTACGCTTAGAAGTCGACAATCGTACAGCGTCTATCGAAGATTTAGGATGGTTAACAGACACTTTAGAAGTGGATGAACAAGACGTTTACTTACTTAATGGACCTTTAGATTTAACATTTATCTTTGGCTTAGTTGACCATCTATCCCATAAATTGAAATATTTAACATATGATAAATATACACCACAAATTCCACGTTCATTAGGTAACAATAATGTGTATGATCTTGCATTAAAACGTGATGTCTTTTTCCATCACCCATACGAATCATTTGAGCCTATCGTAGACTTTATTCGTGAAGCAGCTGAAGATCCTAACACGATTGCGATTAAACAAACGCTTTATCGTGTAAGTAAAGATTCACCCATTATTAAAAGCTTAAAAGAAGCGGCTGAAAATGGTAAACAAGTGACTGTACTTGTAGAATTAAAAGCGCGTTTCGACGAAGAAAATAACGTTCATTGGGCACGTATGTTAGAAGATGCAGGTTGTCACGTTATTTATGGTATGACCCATTTAAAAACCCATAGTAAAATTGCTCTTGTCGTTAAACGTATCGGTGGCGAATTAACTTCATTCGTACACTTAGGTACAGGTAACTATAACGATAAAACTGCAAAACTATACACAGATATGGGTGTGATTACGACAGATAAATTAATTGCTGAAGATGCCATTAATTTCTTTAACTATTTAAGTGGTTACTCAGTTAAACCTGAATATAATAAATTAATTGTCGCACCATTCGATATTCGTGACGTCTTTATTGATCGCATTGATAAAGAAATTGCAAGTCATCGTCAACATGGTAACGGTAAAATTATGATGAAAATGAACTCCTTAACTGATAAGGCCATCATTGAAAAATTATTTGAAGCATCTCAAGCGGGTGTTAAAATTCAACTCATTATTCGCGGTATCTGTTGCCTAAAACCAGGCATTCCAGGGGTCAGCGAAAATATTGAAGTTGTCAGTATTGTAGGTCGTCTATTAGAACACTCTCGTATTTACTACTTCTACAATAATGGTGACGAACGTATTTATTTATCATCTGCAGACGTAATGACACGTAACATGATTAAACGTGTTGAAATCTTATTCCCTGTAGAAGATAAAGAAATCGGTAAACGTCTTGTAGACTTTATGAATTTACAATTATCTGATAATCAAAAAGGACGTTATCAAGATCAATATGGTGATTATCATTACGTTCAAAATGATTTATCACCATTAAATTCACAAGCTTACTTGATGAAAGAAGCAGTTAAATATGGTAAAAAGCTAAAAAAGGAGACAACCCAGCCTTCAGGAATGCCCGTCGTTTCCAAAAGAAGAGCTAGCTGGGTCAATCGTCTTCGAAAAACATTAAAAAAATAATATGACTATAAAATAGCCAAGTCGTGTCATTCATAAGCACGACTTGGCTTTTTAATTTATTTCTCAGGATGTTCATACCAGTGTTTTAAGAATGTATATAACACATCACTATAAGTTTGAAGTTCTTGTGCTTCTATCTTTTCATCCACACTATGAGCTTCTTCTAAACTACCTGGACCATATAAAATGGTTGGAATATCAAAATGAGCTGTCCAACCTCCATCTGTCACTGTGGTACTCATACCATGTTTCATTTCGCTATGATGAACGTGATAATGCGCATCTTGTAATTGTTTAAAGCCGGGATGTTCTAATGGAATCGTAAAACTTGGGAAAATTTCTCCTTTATCTTCTATCATTGATTCACCGCCCCATTCGAACTGTAACGGGTTCTCTCTCAACCAAATGTCTGCATCTGCAACACGATTTAAATACGCTTCTATCTCTTTTGTAACGTCGTCATAACTTTCATTCGGTAAATAATGAACCGTAATCCATAAACGACATTCATCAGCAATAAAAGCAGGATGACGTCCCCCTTCAATAACTGCTGGATTAATTGTATTCGCACCTGGTGGCATCCCAGGACTATGTTTCATTACTGCCCAGTGTTGTTCAAGTTCATTCAGTGCTTGAATGATTTTAGTCATTTTTTCAATTGCACTCGCACCAAATAAACCTCCGCCAGCATGAATCGTTTGACTACGTGCGCCATCATGAATGGTATTCTTACTTTTAACAGTAATCCACCCTGTAATGACCCCGCCTTGTCCAAGTGCCATATTTTCACTTGTATCTAATACTAATGCTAAATCTGCTTGAGGACCGATTTCACATGCGCGTTTTGTTCCCGCTTCACCCACTTCTTCTCCTACTACAGATTGCACGACAATATCTCCTTTAGGTCGTCGTCCTTCTTGATGTAGTTTTTCAAGCACATAAAACAGCGAGGCCATACCGCCTTTCATATCACTCACACCACGACCATATAGCCATCCCTCTTTTTCAGTCAATTGAAACGGTGGATATTGCCAATTAGAATCATCGTCCACATTTGCCACATCTACATGACCATTGAGAATTAATTTAGGTGCATCCTCATCTTCCCCTTTTAATGTTGCGACGATCACACTATCATTTTCATATAAATGTTCACGTTGAATATCAAAGTTTAGTGTTTTTAATATGTGCTCAATCTCATCTTGTAAAGGATCCGTATTACGTCCAGGAGGACTCTCCGTATTATATTTGACTAATACATCTAGCAATTCAAATAAACGTTGTTCCATTACTTTATCACCCTTTTAAGTTATATTATCTTTCAATATAAGTGTAACATTTCAACACTCATATTGACGGATAAAAAAGGAGCGTTCCCTACCATAGGCAAGAAACGCTCTTATTCTCATTAGATTTAAACTGGACGAACGATGACTTCATTAACATTCACATGTGCAGGTTGTGTCACTGCATAGATCACCGCATCAGCTATATTCTCAGGATCTAATTTCTTTCTATCACCAAAGTCATATCCTTCTGTCATAGGCGTATCTACCATTCCTGGTAAAATACTTGTTGATTTAATGCCTGTTCGCGCAAGCTCTTTTTCTAAAGCTTCTACGATACGTAATACAGCAGATTTCGTTGCACTGTATAATGCACTTGTCTTATTAACTTCAAAGCCTGAAATAGATGCCATATTGACAATATGACCACTAGATTGTTCTTCAAAATGAGGAAGTACGGCATTCAGACCATATAATAACCCTTTAATATTCGTATCAACCATTTTATCCCAATCGTCTACTTTGTAATCTGTGATTTTAGAAGATAAGTTAATGCCTGCACAATTGACAAAGATATCGACTTTTCCAAATTTAGCAATCGCATTTTCTACGAGCGCATCAACGTCATCACGATACATCACATTGGTTGGTGTAATAAGGTAGTCTCCTTCATTCAAATGTTCTGCAACACGTTGTAACTTCTCATCACTACGACCAGCTAGCACAACTTTAGCGCCTTCTTCAGCAAGTCGTTTGGCTGTTGCTTCACCAATTCCACTACTCGCACCTGTAATAATCGCAACTTTATCTGTTAATTTAGCCATATTCATCATCCTTTATTGTTGTTTATTCATTCAATTTCCATAATTCTCTATAAATAAACGTCTGTATCAATTTAAAGTCTCATTTATAGATTGTAATTTAAAAGTAAACGTAATAAAGTGAAGATATATATTACTATAAATAAAGGGGAATAGAATATGTCTGTGATTGCGAAAGATTTTAGTCCATTAGTTCAAGCATTACGTCAAAAAGTAGGCCGCACAAGTTTTTCATTTCGTTTCGAAGATTTATTTACTAAAGAAGAATGGTTAAACATGAGTGTCAAAGAACGCACACGTCAAGAAAGAGAATTTATTGCACGAATGGATCACATTCTAAATATTCGAATGCCTTTTTCTAGTGAAGATGGCTATAAGTTCAAATTGTATAATCAAGAGTATCAATATAACGAAGTGAAGAACAACTTTAAATCTTTATAATAAAAAACCCACATCAAGGGAAGTGAGATGTGGGTTTTAACACATTATCCAAAAATGATTGGGGGTATATTTAGGGTATGCCCTCGATTGCTCACCAACGAGGGCATGATATTATACGTTCATGAATGTTATAGGAGGTCATTCAATTCTGTATTTTAATTTGTAACTAGTGTTTTACGTTCGAGACCATAGAAGTATAAACGTTCAGCATCTAAATAAGACATTGAATCAATTGTCATATATCCATCTTTTATATCACTAATTAATCCTTGGTTTACGCCTGTTTTTAAATAAATATCGTAGCTACCTTCTTCAGAAAAAATAACGCCTTCTATTACCTTTCTCATTAGTATCACTCCAATTACTTATTCCTTACAATTCTTATCATACACGCTTTTTTTTATTTTAAAAGGGATATGTGATGATTTTCACAAATAGTTCAATAATTTAAAAATTTGTTTGTTCATTTTTTCACATGTAAGTTGAATTTAAATGACAAGTATGTTAAGGAATAGAAAAAATTTCAATTCCTTCAAATTCTTTGCTAATTAATTAAAAAAAGAAGCATAAAATCATTAAATCTTATGCTTCTTTTCTAAAAAATATTTAGTGATAAAATAAGTTTAAATACATATTCACTCAATTTATTTAATTTAATTAAAACTAACGATAAATCGCTATTTAATTTACTAAATATCTATAAATATCATCCCTAATTGGAGTTTTCATTATAAAATTCATAGTTACAATCTTATCTTCTGTGACATTAGTTGTCTCATTTGCGCTACCTTTCATATACTCAGCTTCTCCTAAGTAATAATGCTGCGAGCCTTCAGAGTCATTTTTCTTAACAAAAATATATATTGTCTTACCGTCCTCTTTATGATTAATAATTTGATTTATTTCTTTATTCTTTAAAGATACGTTTTTTCTTGAAACCCAAGCCAACTCTTCTTGATTTAAGAAATGATCTTCATATTTTATACTATCATCTATATCTTCTGATTTATGATAAGTAATAAATAATGGTATATATCCATCAAGCACTCTATATCCATATATATTATTTGCCATGTTTTTTTTATCGTTTCTCCAATTGACTAATTTAAGAAAGTCTAAGCGCGTATATTGATTATATAAAATTAAGTCATTCCCTGAATTTTGAATTTTTTCATTATAATACTTTGCCAAATTTAAAATATCAAAAACAAATGATCGATAATCTTCGTCTTTAAGATATTCAGAAAAAGTTTTACTTAGTCTTTTTGTATTAGGATCTACAATTGGACTTCCATACCTTTCTTTTTCATTTTTACCAAAGTAATTTAACGACAAAATATTTAAAGAAGTTTTCATATCATCCTCAGATTTTAGCGAATAATCATTTCCTTTTATCATATTCTCTAAGACTTCATAATCAGATTTTTTCAAGCCTGGTAGTAATTCTTTTGATAAAAAAGTTAGATTTTTTACAGCATCTTTCCTAAAAATTTCCCCAATATAATTATACTTTTTCAAAAATAAATAATAATTATTAAATTTAGATATAATGACTTTCGGATCAATAGAATTTTGAGTAATGAAATCCATAAGCATAGGTCTTCTACCTATTCTTTCTTTTACGTTTTCAAATGCTTCTTTTATTATTTTAGTACTATTTAAATTAGCATGATCAATTGATTTGAAAATTTTCTTTTTAGCTATTTCCTCAAAGTTAATAGTTGACACACCACTTAATTTATTAGGTTCAGTCAGAAATTTTCGATAGTCATCTTTGTTATGAGATTGATTATCTGATAAAGCAATAGGAATTAAATAATTATTTTCATAATTTCCAATAAAGTCGATAATCGTTACAAACTCTTTTTCTGAACTTTTTCTTAAGCCCCTTCCAAGTTGTTGAGTAAATATAATGCTGGATTGAGTACTTCTTAGCATCACTATTTGATTAACTTCTGGAATGTCTATTCCTTCATTAAATAAATTAACAGTGACAATATAATTGATTTTTCCATTAATCAATTCATTTATTACTTTTGTTCTCTTATTCTGAGTATCTGAACCTATTAAAGCTTTACTCGGAATATTATTAAGAGATAATTTTTCAGCTATTTCGATCGCTTCTTCTTTTCGACTTACAAAAATAAGTCCTTTTAACTGACTACCTGAGTATCCATAATAATTTGTTTTTTCAATAATATGTTTTATTCTTTCATCTGAAGTCAAATCTTTTAATTCAGTATAATCATCACTTGTTACACCATTATGAATGTAATCAGTTACTCCAAAATAATGAAACGGACATAAAATATCACTTTCTAAAGCTTTAGGTAGCCTAATTTCATAAGCAACGTTATTATCAAATAACTCAAAAATATTTCCCTCATCAGTTCTTTCAGGTGTAGCAGTCATACCAAGCATAAAATTAGGTCGGAAATAATTCATTATAATCTGATAGGTCGACGCATCTGTTCTATGAGCTTCATCAAAAACAATATAATCAAATTCTTTTTTATCAAAAATCTCATAATTATTATTGTTAGACAATGTTTGAATTGTTGCAAAAAGATATTTTGATTCGATATCTTTATATTTACCAGTATAAAAACCAAAATCTGTTTCTTGATTAAACGGAAAAACTTTTTTAAATTCTTTCATTGCCTTTTTCAAAATACCTTCATTATGAACAATAAATAAAAATTTTTGAGGATTATAGTTTCTAACATCTAAGGCACATAAAATCGTTTTACCTGTTCCAGTTGCTGAAATTACTAATCCTTTCTTCTCTCCAGAATTTCTAAGTTTTTTTAAAGACATTAATGCTTCTTCTTGCATAATGTTAGGTTGGATTTCATTAGATTTTTTAAAACGATTAACCAGATGATTTTGTTCTCTATTTATTTTCAGAAAATCTTTATATAATTTAGACTCAAATGTTTCTTCATAATCATTAACCCATTGAGAATTTAGATTTATACTATTTTCCCAAAGCACTTCAAATTGATTTTTTAAATTATAAATTAACTCTCCATTTTTATGAGTAGATAATAAAATATTATGTTCATAATTTATTTTCATAGCAGTCGATGTTAAGTTGGAACTTCCTATAATCATTGAAGAGTAATCTTCATGGTCAAATATGTATCCTTTAGCGTGAAAGCCTTCTACATCAGTTAATCGAACTTCTATATTTTCTAGTTTTAATAATTCTCTATACATTTTAGGTGTATTAAAACCTAAATAATTAGAAGTGATTAACTTACCTTTGATCCCTTTATGATTTAAATCATTGAATATAGCTTTTAAACTTGCCAAACCACTTTCTGTTATAAATGCTACAGATATAAAAAAAGAATAACATTTTTCTAATTCATTAATAATAGAAGTAAGCACGTTTTGATTTTTATTATTTACAAGTAACTTAGGAGTTAAATTACTTTCATTTGTCAGGTTTTTATCAATAAATCCTTTTTTTAAGGACTGATTTAGATTTAATATTAGTTTGTCTTCCATTAATTTTTACCTTTAACGATTATTTCTACAGTTGGGATATCAGCAGGCGCCCAATCTAATTTAGCAAGTTCATCGGGTTCTAACCATTTTATTTCTTTATGTTCTGTTAAAGTTGGCATTTCATTATTTAATGTACATTTATAAGTTGTAAGGTTAACAATCCCAAAGTCATATTCATATTCAGCTGCTATTATTTTATTTTCTACAGTTAAATCGCATTTCATTTCTTCGTTTATTTCTCTAATTAAAGCTTCTTCTTCTGTTTCTCCCTTTTCTATTTTTCCACCTGGAAATTCCCATTTTAGAGGTAAACTCATATTTTCATTACGTTGTGCACATAGGATTTTATTTTCTGAATAAATGACTGCACCAACAACGTTAATATTTTTTTTCATAAATAACACCTCTGTTTTAGTTTATTTATTATAATTTTATCAAACTTCGCTTTTTCATCAATAATATACTAGAATTGAGTTTCTTTAAAAATAAAATATCACTTATCCAAGAAAATCTTAATTTTCTCGAAAAGTGATATTATTAGTCGAATTATTGCTATTGCAACATCTATGATATTCAAATTTTATATTATATAATAAAAATGTCTTAGGAGAAGTCCTAAGACGCTGAGGAAAAGTTTCTCAGAAAAAAATTTTCTGGGATGTTGAGGATTTATGATTAGAGAAGTGTTTGTCGACAATTTATACCTTCTCTAATCAGGGCACGCCTTAGCGGAAAATAGGGTGTGTCCTGTTTTTAGGTTTAGTTTTGATGAGATTGAAGTGTCTAAGAAGATTGAAGAATAACCACTTGTTCTTCAATGTCTTAGGCACTTTAATTATTATAATCCTAAATGTTTAATAAATGTTACGAGTTCATCTTTCATTTTAGGATCTTTTAACGCATATTCTATTGTCGTTTTAACGAAGCCTAATTTTTCTCCAACATCATAACGATCACCATCAAAGTCATATGCATACACTGGAACAGCACTATTCATACGTTCAATCGCGTCGGTTAATTGAATCTCATTACCGGCGCCTTCTTTTTGTGTTTTTAAATAATCGAAAATTTCTGGCGTTAAAATATAACGTCCCATAATCGCTAAATTAGAAGGTGCTGTACCTTGTTCAGGTTTTTCAACAAATTGTTTCACTTCATAGCGACGACCTTGTTTCTCTAATGGATCAATTATGCCATAACGGTGAGTCACATTTCCAGGCACTTCTTGCACTCCAATAACAGAATGTCCTGTTTCTTCATATACATTCATTAATTGTTTAATTGCTGGCTCTTCAGACTCTACGATATCATCACCTAATAATACTGCAAACGGTTCGTTACCAATGAATTGACGCGCAGTATAAATGGCATGTCCTAATCCTTTTTGTTCTTTTTGGCGTACATAGAAGATATTCGCTAAATCTGTAGAATAATGTACTTTTTCTAGTAAGTCTGTTTTCCCTTTTTCTTCAAGGACCATTTCTAGTTCTTTTTGATTATCGAAGTGATCTTCAATCGCACGTTTATGTTTACCAGTCACAATAATAATATCTTCAATGCCTGCACGTGCCGCTTCTTCAACAATATATTGAATCGTTGGCTTATCTAAAATAGGAAGCATTTCCTTAGGCATGGCTTTTGTCGCTGGTAAAAAACGTGTCCCTAAACCAGCCGCAGGTATGATGGCTTTCTTTATCTGTTTCAAACTCGAATATCTCCTTTGCGCATTCTGTCTTTTATATTATAAGTAAGTTTATCATTCTTTTATTGTCATTCATAGCGATTGACTGTATTCTTCCATGATATAAAAAATAAGAAGCAAGATTGAAATTCAATGATTTCTCTCTTACTTCTTTAATAAGTTATACAAATAAACTAATGAATAAGATAAAGATGATGCCCGATACTGAAATGATGGTTTCAAGTAATGACCAAGTTAAGAATGTTTCTTTCACAGTCAATCCGAAATATTCTTTGAACATCCAGAATCCAGCATCGTTAACGTGTGATAAGATAACGCTCCCTGCACCAATGGCAAGTACGACAAGTGCCACATTGGCATCTGAATGTTGTAATAATGGTAAGACGATACCTGTTGTTGAAATTGCTGCGACTGTTGCTGAACCTAGTGCAATACGTAATACTGCAGCGACAATCCATGCTAGTAAGATAGGTGACATAGTTGAACCTTCGAATAGCTTAGCAATCGTATCCCCTACACCACCATCAATGAGAACTTGTTTAAATGTACCGCCACCACCAATAATTAAAATCATCATCCCAATTGGGTAAATAGCATTCGTTACAGATTTCATAATGTCATCCATTTTTCTTCCTCTATGTAAGCCCATTGAAAAAATAGCAAAGATGACTGAAATTAACATCGCTGTACCTGCTGTACCGATAAAGTAAATGATTTGTTCAAACAGATTTTTAGCAGTTTCATGTCCAGTCACTAATTGAACAACCGTTGATAATAACATTAAAATAACAGGTAATACAGCAGTGAGTATACTTAAACCAAAACTTGGCATTTCAGATGCTTTAAATTCTTTTTGTGAACCAAGTGCTGAAATATCCCCTTCACGTGTATAAGCAGATGGGATGAGTTTTTGTGCAAATTTATTAAAGATTGGACCTGCAATGAGTGTCACTGGAATGGCAATAATAATCCCATATAGTAACACATGTCCAATATTCGCTTTTAATTCTTTTGCTATAACTACTGGACCAGGATGTGGTGGTAAAAAACCATGTGTCACAGATAATGCTGTTACCATAGGTAATCCTAGTTTCAGTGGTGACACTTTCGCACGTTTAGCAATTGTAAAAACAAGTGGAATGAGTAATACTAATCCTACTTCAAAGAATAATGCAATACCAACGATGAAGGCTGCAATCAACATTGCCCATTGAACATGTTTTGGTCCAAATGTATCAATCAGTGTATCCGCAATACGGTTGGCGCCTCCACCATCTGCCAGCAATTTACCAAGTATCGCGCCTAATCCAAAAATCAGTGCAATATGACCTAGGGTGCCGCCCATACCTGCTTCTATCGTTTCCATTACTTTATTTAAAGGCATGCCTAATAAGATGGCTGTTACAATAGATGTAATAATTAATGAAATAAATGTGTTTAGTTTTAAGAAAATAATCAGTGTCAGTAGTAATACGATTCCAATGACCACACTTGCTAGTGTCCATATTGTTCCCATTTGTCTTCTCCCCTTTAATGTTTCATTTATTTAAATACGTCGATTAATTCATATGTTTACGTTGAAAATCTGCAATTTCTTCATAGCGATCTTCAAGCGTACGACTTAAGTTTATGAATATCGTTACAAGTTGTTGATACATATTTACTGTATCTTGGTTCGGTTGATGTGCATAAGTCGTGCCAACCATATTTTCAATAATTGAATAATCTTCAATATCTCCCAATGCTTTTAAACCAAGGACACACGCACCTAGACAAGAACTTTCATAACTTTCTGGTACGATGACATCCGTATCAAAAATATCTGCCATCATTTGACGCCATACTTCACTTTTCGCAAAGCCACCTGTTGCTTTAATCGTATTTGGTGTTTCATTCATTACTTCGATAAGTGCTAAATAGACGGTATAAAGGTTATACAACACCCCTTCAAGTGCAGCGCGTATCATGTGTTCTTTTTGATGTGACAATGTTAAGCCAAAGAATGAGCCACGCGCATTCGCATTCCATAAGGGTGCACGTTCTCCTGCAAGATACGGATGGAAAATTAAGCCATCTGCACCTGGCTTAACACGACTCGCTATTTTAGTAAGCACATCGTAAGGATCCACTCCCAAGCGTTTTGCTGTTTCAACTTCACTGGCGAGTAATTCATCTCTTAACCATCGAAGAATGACACCCCCGTTGTTGACCGGTCCACCAATCACATAATGGTCTTCATCTAAGACATAACAGAAAATGCGACCTTTATAATCTGTACGCGGCTTATCAATAACTGTACGAATCGCACCTGATGTCCCAATTGTGACTGCAACTTCCCCTTTTTTATAACTATTGACGCCTAAATTTGATAACACGCCATCGCTTGCGCCAACTACAACCGGTGTATTTTCATCAATACCCATCAATGTGGCATAACGTTTTTTCATCCCTTTTAAAATATGTGTCGTTGGTACAAGCTGAGGTAATTGAGAGGCTGAAATACCAAGTAATTCAAGTGCTTCTTGATCCCAATCTAACTGTTGTAAGTTAAACATACCTGTTGCTGAAGCCATAGAGTGATCAATCACGTATTTTCCATAAAGTTGATAGAAAATATATGTTTTAATATCCGCAAACATTGCAGTATTTTGATAAATATCTGGTTGTTCATGTTTCATCCAAAAGATTTTAGAGAGTGGTGACATAGGATGAATGGGTGTACCTGTGCGTTTATAAATGTCATGTCCCCCATATTGCTCATTTATCAAGTCAGCATATCGATTCGCACGATTATCCGCCCAAATCATGCTTTCAGTTAAGCGCTCGTGTTGGCTATCTAATGCAATTAAACTATGCATTTGCGCACTAAAAGAAATGAATTTAATATCTTCTTTATGCACCCCAGATTCGCGAATCACATGTTTGACTGTCATTAATACGGCATCGAATAATTCATCAGGATTTTCTTCTGAAACATCAACATTTGGCGTATGTAAAGGATAGCCAATATGATGCTTTGTAATAAATTGACCTTGTTCATCATAAAGTACTGACTTCGTACTTGTTGTTCCAATATCTACTCCAATCATGTATTTCATATGTATTCCTTCTTCCTTCTATTTATTGTAACCAAAAGCTTTCAATATCTTTACCTACATCGTCAAAGTTTAAATGAAACGCTTCTCTTAACGCATCCGTATCATAACGTTCTACCGCTTCTATAAATATCGAATGGTTACGGTGTATTCTATCAAAATCTTCTTTATTTGTTCTCATTCGCTCTCTCATTGAACATAATACAAGCACTTCTACAATGGGTTTCAAATGATTCCAAAATGTTTGAAGATAATGATGTTGAGAGGCATGAATCAATGCTTCATGAAATTGAAGATCATGTTGCGTAAAGGATTCAGCATCTTCAAATTGAACAGCGACTTTCATCATTTCTAAATGTTTTTTCATTTCTTTAATCACTTTTTTTCTATCAATATGCTTTAATTTTGAAAATGCAAAGGATTCAAGCATTAATCTCAAATCATATAATTCTTTCTTTTCTTGTTCACCAAATTCAAGAACCCTTGCACCCATACGTTCGAGGTGAATGAGTTGATTCGTTTGCAGCAATTTAAATGCATCTCTAACTGGAGAGCGACTGACATCGAATTGTTTAGCCACTTGATTTTCAGTTAGTAATGTATCGGGTTCAAGCGTACTATTAACAATCTGAAACCTAAGTTCCGCAGCGATACTTTCCCCTGTAGTCATTCTGTTTTTCCATTGTTTCGGATAATGTTGTTCCATCTTTTCACCTCAATACGTTAACTTGTATACAAGTATAGTAATACACCATTTCAAATTTTGCAAGCGCTTACTTTTTTGTAATTTAAAACACCTAGCTCATTATAAGCCAGGTGTTTATTACGATTCGTTTTGGTATACTTCGATACAATAATGTGTTTGATGGCAGTTAGGACATGTTAATTGTCTTGTTTTAGGTGTATGTTTCGCTTTTACGAAAGCACCTAATGTAGGTTTAAATGTATGGTGACAATTCGGACACAGATATAACACCTTTTTTAAATATATTGCTGTCAGCACAATGGCATATGTGATTAAGATGGGTAATATAACAATCAATGGCTTAATTGAACGTCTTAATAGACTTAATAGCAAACCACTATATTGTATGATCCCTAAGATGCCAACACTTATCCAAATCTTTTTTCTAAAGTATGTTATTTTATATTCTTGTTTCATAGCATCATCAATATCAGTAAGATGGTTAATAGGCGCACTTGACTGCTCAGAAATGTATGTTTCGACTTTTTCAATTTGATTTAATGTATGACTGTACATCTCTACTTTTGAATGTAACGCATCTTTTCTCAATGAAAGTAATGTTTTAAGCGTGTTCATATTTGTATCTTCATCAAGTAATGTCTTTATTTCATCTAACGTACATCCTAATTGTTTTAATACCAAAATCAGTTCAAGCTGCTTTACATGTTCGTCAGTATAATATCTGCGATTAGAGTCTGTTTGTCGATGAGCTATAAGTAATCCTTTTCGATCGTAATATTGTAGTGTTCGAATCGTGACTTTACTCTGTTTTGCCAATTCTCCAATCGTATAGTGTGACATATCATTCACCTCCTACTGTTAACATAGCTAATGACGCTACGTCATAAGCAAGTATTATTTTAACATTTGCTTATGAAGTCTGCCGGTGGTCTCATTCTTCTTGAATCCACTGTTTAATGTGGTCAATAATACCTATTGTGCCATTAGGCAGATTATCCAAGACAGCAGGAAAGTCGATATGTCCGATACCAGAATATATGACTTCATTTACTTCACCGCCATATTTTTTATACATTTTCATTGTTTCTTGTGAATCCGTGTAAGGAATGATTTCGTCATCTTCACCTGAAATAAATAAAAGTTTAGGAAATTGTTCTATTTCTTCTATATCTGGAAGGTAATCTGCGTTTGTAGAATAAATGATATCTGTAATAATTGTTTTAATGGGTGCAATATATGAAAATAAATTACGAATGCTATTATTTTTGTTATGAAAAGATTTTTTCAAAATATATTGCGGTAAATTTTTAAAAGCAATCATCTCATCTTTAAAATGATCTCTTTTACTATTTGAAGTAAATAAACGTGACAACATGCTTTGATTTGGTGTAATACGTGCGGCGCTATTTAAATAAACTAGATGTGAAATAGGTAAAGTATTAAATTTTAATAAGCGTGTGCCAATCATCCCTCCCATAGAATAACCTATGATAACTAAATTTTTAATACCGTATGTTTCTATAACTTGTGAAAGCACATCATTGATACGCTCAGAATAATCATCTAACGTATGTTGTTCTCTTACAATGTTAGAGCTTTCGCCTCTACTTGGACAATTAACAAAAATCAGGTTGTTGTCTCTAAAATAAGGTTCAAACAACAACATAATGCGATATGTCATCATTGCTCCATGTATAAATACGATGGTTTTATCTGCATCCCTATTTCCGGCAAATGCGACTTCAATGTGTTCACCCTTAAATTGTTTTAGTTCATATCGTTGTGACTTAAAATTCTGCTCAATCATTTTAAAACTCCAAAAAATATATATTACTATTCATTTATTTTATCATAAAAATATATCATTTTATCTTACATAAAAAAGCGAAACAATAGCTATACGTTTCTATCGTTTCGCTATATGACTAAATTATTTATCTTTATCTTGAATGTCTGAGTGAATGGTTTGCATTTTTGCTTCGACATCTGAGATTTCTACTGCACATTCTTTAAGTTTATCTTTATAGTCCTCAGTATTGGTATTATTTTTATAACGAATTTTATGTTCTAAACTTGCCCACATGTCCATACCTATTGTTCGAATTTGAATTTCTACTGGTGTAGCCTCTACTCTATCGGCTAGAAAAACTGGAATCGACACGACTATATGAAGACTGCGATAACCATTTTCTTTTGGATGTTCAATATAATCTTTACGTTTAAGTAATTTAACGTCCTCTTGTTTTAATAATAACTTCTCAATCACATAAATATCTTCAAGATAATTACACACCACACGGATACCAGCGATATCTAAAATATTTGCTTTCGCTGTTTCCGCATCTATAGTTAAACCTTTACGTTGCAATTTTTTAACTAAACTCGTCATTTCTTTGACGCGACGTTCCATATGATGAATTGGATTATGTTTGTAAATATGATTAAAATTGTCATCTAAAATATCTAATTTTGTACTAATCTCTTTTAATGCAGAAGAGTATAAATGATCGAGTTCTACAAAACCCACGAGTTTATCGAATGCTTCATCTCCATTCTTAAACTTATTAATATTTTCTTTGAATTCACTGCGTAACTCTTCAATGTACAATGATGGTTTTCTCTCTACGTACATATTTGTTGCCTCCTTTAATCATCACTGTATATTATATCTAACTCTTAAGTGAACTAAAAATGATAACCTAGACTTTACGCTACTCATTTAGTCTGAGTCATTTAGTCATAAAAAAAGCCGAATAGCAGGTTTAATTGCTACTCGGACTCTATACATTACTCATCTTTTTGATGTTCAATCACTTGCGTACCACGATTATCAGCAATTTCTTTAGCACGTTGTTTTGCTTCTTTTTTAGTACTAAATGTATCAGACGCTTGTTTTGCATCTTCTGTTTTGACTTTCCATTCATGATCTTCATAATATACATGAACATCTTCATCATTCAGTTCAGGTCGTGCTGATGGATCTTTTTGATGTTGAGTAATATGTTTATGTTTTAATTCTTCTAATTCTTCTTTACTGGCATCTTTGTACCACTTTTCTGCTTGTTTTGTTGCAATAGGAATAGCGTCTCCCTCTTTGTAGCCATCTTTTAACATCGCATTTGCAATATCAATTGCTTTTTTACGCTCTAATTCATCTAAATGTTTCCAAGTTTGTGGATAATCATTCATTGTCCAAGGCATGATGTCACGCTCCTCTATAGTGTTTAGTAAGCTTTACCACCCTATGCTATAATGAAACGTCATACATTGATATTAAGCGTCCACCGTTTTCTGATGATTTGTATGATCAACGTCTTTACGTGTTGCTACACAATTATCTTGTAACTTCATTAAGGCAGATTTTAAATAATTATACTGTGGTAAATCCGTCAATTCTTTTTCATTAAGACTACCGCGTAATTCAAAATGTTTTGCTACATTTTCAAATGTGACAAGATATTCTCCCATTTGTTTTTCTGAAATGCGTTGACGTTGTTTGTCTTGCATTGCACGCATTAACATAAAGCTAATTTCTTCTAAGGCAAAAATACTTGGATAATAATAACGAATGGCCTCTTTACTTGAGAATAATTCACCATTGGCTGAATTGTACACTTGTGTCATGTTATTCATTTTTACAGATAATGATAAACTTTCTGTTCTATCACGTGCTGTATCTTGGTATTTATTTTCTGAAAATAAATATTGGAAAATAACCGCTTCTTTACGTACCACTTCTGCAATCACAGTAGGTAACATGGTTGACGCATTTTTTCGATTAATGATTAAAACACCAATGACCGCAATCACAATCCCGATCAATACGTCAACAATTCGTGTATACGCAATATCAATGGATAAATTACCAGAGGCTAAACCATTTAACAGGATGACTTGTGTTGTAATAAAAATAACTGCAAAAGCATAATTTGCTGCGACAAATCCTTCTGTCATCATAGCAGACAGCCCCATTAAAATGACTGCGACAATTAAATGAGGTTGGAAAAAGAGTATGGCTGATAGAAGTAAAGTCCCTACAATTGTTCCAAGACCACGTGCTAATGAACGGTCTAACATCCGAATCGTCGTTAATCCTAATAATACTGTATGGGCGGATAATGGAATCCAATATGAACGTTGGATATTGAAAAATAACGAGACAAAAATAGCTGCGCCCATAATAACAGCATACGTTAATGCATTGCGGAAAATAATGGAATCGAGTGTTAAGTTTTGAACGATACGTTTACTATATAATGGCTTACGAATACTCGCTTCAGATTCTATTTGTTCTGGTTGTAATTGTGCAATTTCGTCTATTTTAAGTATGTGTTGCATCAAACTTTCAAATGGTTCATCCACATCGACTTTTTTCGTCCATTTTTCTCGTTTTGAAGATAATTTATAGGCATTTCTTGTAATCATATCCATCATCTCAATCAGTTCTTGAGGGATGGGACGAATATTTTTTTCATTTAGTTCAAGTAACTCAGCATAAATTCCTTGGGCTGACGTATGCAGAAGCAATAACTTTTCAAAGCGAGAACTTAACTTTTCACTCATCGCAGTAGTCGATGTAATCAATAGTTTCTCTGAATTTTTAAATTTCGTTACTGTGTCTTGTGAAATGTCTTTAAATTTTTCAGCATCATTAAAGTGATGCATTAAATTATTAATCGTCTGAAAGTCAGAGGTAATCGCTCGATCTTCAGCTTTTTGTTTTTGGAATACAATAGTTAAAATGACGACTAATGTCGCTAACATTCCTCCAATAAAAATCGCTAAGCCACGAATCGGTGCTTGTTCTGGAGCGTCAGGTAAGTTACTGGATAAGCAAAATGTAACTAAAAAGAATGTGGATGAAGGACCCGCAATTTTTAACACATTAAATACATAGAATGGAATGACAGTAACGATTAATAATAATACGCCGTACAGAACTGGCTGATTGACAGTTAATGTTCCAAGCATCATACAAATGGTAAAGGATAACGTACAAATAATGACTGTTCTTAACATGGATTGTGCTGAACCTTTAAATACATAGGTATGTGCCAAAGTTCCAGTTGCTACGAGTAGACCAAAACTAAAATGTCCTAGTAAATACCCTATCAATGTTGGGATAATCATTAATAATCCTTGGCGTATACCTTTCCATAGATTAATTTTAGGCTTATCAAACCTTATTAATGAAGCAATCACATGTCCCACTACTATCTTTCCTTTCATTTTTCATACATCTTATCATAACATGAAAAACGCCTTGCCTAAGCACAAATATCACTTAGACAAGGCAAGTTTAGTTATTATTTTGTTTCTGCTACATCAATGACAGGTTCTTCAGCGACATATTTTCCTATATTTTCACTAAATGCTTTGAAATGATCTGAATGGTTATGTGCTTGAACCGCTTCTTGGTCTTTATAATTTTCAACAACAACGAATGTGTTACGTTCGGCTACATCTTCATAATGTGAATAAAATGTATTTCCTGGTTCTTGACGTGAACTTTGAACTAATTTATTCATTAAATCTAAATAGTCACTACGCACATCTTCTTTGATTTTAAGCTTCGCATTAATAATTATCATATAATCACCTTCCAAATATAATTATAACGTTTTACCCGTCTATTATAAAAAGAAAACAATAGTAAGAAGAGAGGTAGCATGTATTTTCAATTCAATGTTATGTAAAACGTGTTTTCTTGATTAAAAAGTATATCGCTATAAATCTAATTTATTTTTGTATTTGAACTCTATTAAAAAAGGTTGTAGAATAAAAATGAAGCAAAAATGCTGATGTTTATTTTAAACACAACTGAATAAACGATCCACTGGAAGTGCCTTTGTTTAAGGCTGAGAGTAAAGAACGAACTTTATAATTCCTGGAACCTGATCCAGTTTGTACTGGCGTAGGAAAGTGGCGACTAGGATATCGTAAAGTTAAGCAAAACGCTATTTCCCTACTGCAGGGAAATAGCGTTTTTTGTTTACTAAGGAGTGGTGTTCATTTTTATAGCGATAACGAAATATAAAGATTTAACCAATGATGATTTACAACATTTTCTTGATATCTCGGATGGAATAGATGGGTTATTGTTTCGTACTCCCATGTCATCAAGTGACTTGTCTTCATTTTTAAAAACACTTATAGAAAAAGGATTTCATAAATCAAAAATCATTATTCATAGTGATGTACATTTACTTGAACAACTTCATCTCTCTCATATTCATTTTCGAGAAATGGATGAAGATGCATTTAGCTATAAATCCATACATCCAGAGATTGAAGTGAGTATGTCTACACATTCAATTGAATCTGTTAAAGCAGCTTATGAACACGATCTTGATTATGTTTTTTTTGGACACATTTTTAAGACACCTTCAAAACCTAATCAATTGCCTCGATCAAAAGCAGAGATTCAACGTGTGCTAGAGATTCCTATTCCAATTTATGCCATTGGAGGTATCACTGAAAAAACGATTCCTCAATTACCTCATGGTTTTAAAGGAATTTGTGCGATTTCTTTTTTTATGAACGCATCTTTACAACAAATTGAACTGTTGCGAAAGGAGTGGTTGAAAGATGCATGATGTTTTAATCATAGGTTCGGGCGTGATTGGCATGTCTATTGCGCGACAATTAAGCCAATCTCACCTTGACATTGCACTTATCGATCGTGACGTGCCAGGTAAACACGCGTCATATAAAGCAGGTGGCATGTTAGGTGCTCAAAATGAATTTACTGAAGATACTGATTTATTTAGACTTGCTCTTGAATCACGAAGTCTCTTTCCACAATTATGTCAAGATTTAGAAGATGAGACAGGTATTGATATTCAGTTTCAAAATTCAGGATTAATTAAAGTGGCTAATCGTCCTGAAGATGTTGAAAGTTTAGAAAAGCAGTATCAATTTTTAAGCGGTTTAGATTCTAGCGTCATTGTTCTTTCAGATGAGGAACTTACTCATTTAACGAATGGTACAGTAACATCAAGTGAAATGGCTATTTACATTCCACAAGATGGACAAATTAATGCCAATCACTACACTAAAGCTTTATTTACAGCTTTAAAGCAACGTCAAATTAAGCGATATTTTAATACAGAGGTACAATCTGTTCATCGCCAAAATGGGTACTACGATGTTGAAACGTCACAAGGCACATTACAAGCTAAGAAAGTCATTGTGGCAGCGGGCGCATGGACATCTAAATTATTAACTCAATACTCATTACCTAGAGATGTCGTCGGTGTAAAAGGTGAAGTCTTACTGATTGAAAATGATCATTTGGATTTAAAAGAAACCGTATTTATGACCAATGGCTGTTACATCGTACCAAAATATCCAAATCGTTTCTTAATTGGTGCCACAAGCGAGTTTGATAACTATTCAGTTGGTAATACAGACGATGGTATCTCTTGGTTACACCACTTTGCAAATGAACGTATACCAGAACTCGCACACGGCAAAGTCATTAAACAATGGTCTGGTGTCCGTCCATATACTGAAGGAGAAATACCGATAATGGACCGTATTGATGAAGATTTATATGTGATTTCTGGTCATTATCGTAACGGTATTTTACTTTCGCCTATTATTGGTCGTGATATCGCCAATTGGATACTCACCGGTGTTAAACCGCGTCGATATGAATCATTTAGTGCTTCAAGGAGGTTAAATCATGAAGTGTATCATTAATGGGGACGCATTCAATTTTGATTCAGAACAATCTATTACATCTGTACTTGAATCTCTTGAATTAGATCCTAAACGTGTCATTGTCGAACAAAATAAAACTTTAATTAAACAAGAAGACTACGATCAACATACAGTACGTGAAGATGATCGATTAGAATTATTAGAATTTGTTGGAGGCGGATAAAATGTTTAACATTGGACCATTAGAAATTAAATCTCGTTTATTATTAGGTACAGGAAAATTTGAAGATGAAGCTACGCAAACAAAAGCGATTGAAGCAGCAGAAGCGAATGTGCTGACTTTTGCTGTAAGACGTATGAATTTATATGATAAAAACTTACCTAATCCATTAGCAAATATTAATCTTAAAGACTTTATTACTTTTCCAAATACAGCCGGCGCTAAAACTGCTGAAGAAGCGATTCGTATCGCTGAAATTGCAAAACATGCTGGCGTATGTGACATGATTAAAGTCGAAGTGATTGGTGACGATGAAACATTGTTACCTGATCCATTTGAAACATATGAAGCATGTAAAGTGTTATTAGAAAAAGGTTATATCGTATGTCCTTACATTTCTAATGATGTCGTATTAGCGAAACGTTTAGAAGAATTAGGTGTTCATGCTGTCATGCCACTTGCTTCTCCAATTGGTACTGGACGTGGTATTAATAACCAACTTAATTTAAGTTACATTATTAAAAATTCAAATGTTCCCGTTATTGTGGATGCTGGTATTGGTTCACCAAAAGATGCGTGTCATGCGATGGAATTAGGCGCTGATGCTATTCTTTTAAACACTGCAGTTTCAGGTGCAAAAGACCCTGTTAAAATGGCTGAAGCAATGAAACTTGGTATTCATGCAGGTCGTCTCTCATATGAATCAGGACGTATTCCAGTAAAATATACAGCCCAAGCATCAAGCCCTACTGAAGGTTTAGGATTCTTATAATGCAACGCTATAACCGTCAATTGCGTTACCATGCATTTGGAGAGGATGGCCAAACTGCCCTCTCCAATGCAACCATTTTAATACTTGGTGCAGGCGCGTTAGGAAGTCACGTTGCGGAGCTTTTAGCACGTATGGGTGCACATCATTTAGCCATTGTCGATATGGATATCGTTGAATTATCTAATTTACATCGCCAAGCACTCTATACTGAAGATGATGCTCATCATATGGTCCCTAAAGTTCACGCAGTTAAACAAAAGATTGAACACATTAATTCAAATGTAAATGTTCAAACTTATTATCAAGAAATTGACTCTACAACTATTGAGGATATTTTAAAAGCCGTCAATCCTGATATTGTCATTGATGGTATGGATCATTTCAAAATTCGTTATCTTATTAATGAAGCCTGTCACAAACATCATATTCCGTGGGTGTATGGTGCTGCTGTAGGCAGTAAAGGTACCGTTTACGGCATTGATTTCAAAGGACCTTGTTTGAAATGTTTATTAAAACAAATTCCAACCAGTGCAGAGAGTTGTGCTATTAACGGCGTATTACCACCTGTGATTACACAAGTAGCAAGCTATGAGGTCACAGAAGCGATTCGTTATTTATCTGGTCATGGATTTTCTCATAAGTTAATTACTCTTGATGCATTTAACATTGATTATAAAGCAATGAATATCGATGTTTTAAAAGATGCTGAATGTGACGTATGTGGTAAAGCTCATTACGAATTATTAGAAACGAAACAACAACAGAAGATTGAAAGCTTATGTGGAAAAACCTATTTATTTAGATATCAACCTACTGCTTTTGACTATGCTGAACATTTCCCAGGTGATATTGTAAAATCAACCTCATTTGCAAAGCTAATTAAAGACGGTAATTATGAAATCACCTTATTCAAAGATGGTAGAATGAATGTTTATGGCGTTGAAGATGATAATGAAGCAGAACAATTGTATCATCAATATTTAAAGTCCTTAAAATGAGTTGTACAATCCTTATAAAGTTATAACAAGCAATTCATAGTAAATTCTTATATAATGAATTTACTATGAATTTTTTATTCGAGTAATGTTTAATAACGGAGGATTTTTAATTTTATAATGGAACAAATTATTACCAATTTTATAGGCCAATGGGGTTATGCAGCCATTTTTATTCTTATTTTATTAGAAAATGTCTTACCTGTTGTTCCTTCTGAAATTATATTAACATTTGCAGGTTTAATGTCAGTTAAATCAGGTCTTTCAATTTTAGTTTTATTTATTATTTCAACAATCGCTTCATTTATTGGTTTACTTATTTTGTATTATTTATGTCGTTTAATTAAAGAAGAAAGTATTTATCGATTTGTTGATAAATATGGTAAATGGTTCAAACTTAAAGGAAATGATGTGAAACGTGCTAACGACTGGTTTAAACGTTATGGTGCGTGGGCAGTGCTATTATGTCGTTTCATTCCTGTTTTACGTGTATTAATCACTATTCCAGCAGGTATCAATAAAATGAACGTTGCAACATTTACGATGTTATCATTACTAGGTACAACGATTTGGAACTTTGCCTTAATTTTACTTGGTCGTCTTCTTAGCGATAGTTTCGACGTATTAATGTCTGGTATTCATACCTATTCTTACTTTATGTATGTGATTCTTATCATTATTATTCTATATGTACTCTATCGTCTATTCTTCAAAAAAAATAACGCTAAATAAGTACATTACTTTTACTTTCAAATTAAATTTACAACAATTTAAGCATCACTGTTGAAAAAGTGATGCTTTTTAACGATAATTTATGTAAGCGGTTTTATTACTCAGCTTACTATTTAATAAATTTCCCATACAGGAGTGAAATCAAATGTCTCAATCTACGGAAAGTGAATTAAAGAAAAAGTATTTAGATTTACTATCTCAGCAATTTGATAGTCCTGAAAAACTTGCAACAGAAATTATTAATCTAGAATCCGTTTTAGAATTACCAAAAGGTACTGAACACTTCGTCAGCGATCTTCATGGTGAATATAAATCGTTCCAACACGTATTAAGAAATGGCTCTGGTAATGTCCGTGCTAAAATTAACGATATCTTTGCAGGTAATATATCCCAAAAAGAAATAGATGATTTAGCTGCGCTAGTGTATTATCCAGAAGAAAAATTAAAGCTCATTAAGAATGACTTTAATTCAAAACGTGAGTTAAATGAATGGTATATCTTAACAATCGAACGTTTGATTGATTTAATCACGTATTGTTCTTCAAAATATACGCGTTCAAAACTACGTAAAGCCTTACCTTCAGAGTATACATATATCGTTGAAGAGTTGCTTTATAAAAATAACGAATTTAATAATAAAAAATCGTATTATGAAACACTCTTAAATCAAGTTATCGAGCTTGAGCAATCAGATGATTTAATTATTGGATTATCTTATACCATCCAACGTCTTGTCGTCGATCACCTTCATGTTGTGGGTGATATCTACGACCGTGGTCCAGAACCTGACAAAATTATGGATACATTAATTGACTACCATTCTGTTGATATTCAATGGGGTAATCATGATGTACTTTGGATTGGAGCTTATGCAGGTTCTAAAGTGTGTTTAGCCAATTTACTACGTATATGTGCACGCTATGATAACTTAGATATTATTGAAGATGCATATGGTATTAATTTAAGACCTCTCCTCACTTTAGCTGAAAAATATTACGATGGCGATAACCCAGCGTTCAAACCGAAAAAACGTCCTGATAAAAAAGTGGGCTTATCTAAACTCGAAGAAGCACAAATCACTAAGATTCACCAAGCCATTGCAATGATTCAATTTAAACTTGAAATGCCAATTATTAAACGTCGCCCAAGTTTTGAAATGGAAGATCGTTTAGTTTTAGAAAAAATAAATTATGATACAAACGAAATTACAATTTATGGTAAAACGTATCCTTTAAAAGATACTTGCTTTAGTACAGTGGACCCTAAAGACCCTGCAACATTATTACCAGAAGAAGAAGATGTTGTTAATAAATTATTACTGTCTTTCCAACAATCTGAAAAATTAAAACGTCATATGGCCTTTCTAATGCAAAAAGGTAAATTATACCTCCCTTATAATGGTAATCTTCTTATTCATGGGTGCATTCCTGTAGATGATCATGGTGAAATGGAAGCTTTTGAAATTGAAGGTGTAAAACATAAAGGCCGTGATTTATTAGATGTCTTTGAACGTCACGTACGCTTAGCATTTAGCGACAAAGAGAAAACAGATGATTTATCTACGGATCTTGTATGGTATTTATGGACAGGTAAATATAGTTCTTTATTTGGTAAACGTGCTATGACTACATTTGAGCGCTACTTCATTGAAGATAAAGCGTCTCATAAAGAACCGAAAAACCCGTATTATTACTTACGTGAAGATGTAGATATGATTCGCAAAATGCTAAAAGATTTCGGACTTAATCCTGATGAAGGTCGTATTATCAATGGACATACACCAGTAAAAGAAATCGATGGCGAAGATCCTATTAAAGCCAATGGTAAGATGTTAGTCATTGATGGTGGATTCTCAAAAGCGTATCAATCTACTACAGGTATCGCAGGTTACACGTTACTTTACAATTCATTTGGTATGCAGCTTGTAGCACACCAATTCTTTGATTCTAAAGAGAATGTCTTATCTGATGGTGCTGATGAACTATCAGTACGACGTGTCGTTGATGAAGAATTACAACGTAAAAAAATTAGAGATACGAATGTCGGTAAAGACATTATGGAACAAATTCGCATGTTAAAATTATTAATGCACGACAGATATTTAAAATAAACCTATAATCATAATGCCCAGCAACAGTTCAAATGAACTGTCGCTGGGCATTTTTATTATTTATATACGTTTCTTAAAATACCATAAGTTCCATTGTCGTACTCATCCATTGATTTTGTACTCCTATGGAATGTCGCTTCTTTATCGTCATTAATGTGATAAATAATCATATCTTTATCTGTAATATCATGATATGAAGAGGCTGGAACTTCGACAATATTTTGATTCGTAATCACATTGTCAAACCATCTTGGACTATGCTTTTCATCGAATAAAATATGATTACGAAGCGGTCCATTTAAATTATTACGTGCTTGATCATCTGTAAAGGATACTGGCATCATATTTACATTATTTAATCCAAATTCTGGAACTAACTCATTAAATGCAAGACTATTAAAAATAAATGATTTGGTCATTAATAAGCATTTGTTATAGCGAATTAAGTCTGCATACATACGATCACTACTTGATAATAAATTTCCTTTAAAAATTTCAAAACCGAGTTCTTCAGCTTTATCAGAAGTGTTACTAAACAAGTTAAACACCATCACTGGAATACCATGCGATTGTAACTGTCTACCTAAGTGATAAGAAAATTCGCTCTCACCTACTAAAATGACACCTGGAGGTTCAGTACTTGCTAAACCAAGCATTTTACTTATTGGTGTAAAGCTAAAACCATATATGACTACGGTAATAAATACTAAACCAAATGTTACCGGTGTAATATAAGATGCCATTTTCATATTATCATTTAAGAATAATCCACCGAAAAATTGTGCTACAGTTAATACGACAATCCCTCTTGGTGCCATCATGGCTACAAGCGCACGCTCTTTTTTAGTGATTTCAGTACCAATGGTAGATAATAAAACAGCAATTGGACGTACTAACACAATCATGACAAGTGAGAAAATCACAAGCTTCCATGATAATACATTCATCAATACAGATGGTGTTAATGATGATGTAATTAAAATAAACACCGTTGAAACTAGAATAGAAGACATATTTTCAATAAAATGATCTGACTCTTTATAAATTAAATCATGTCGTTTATAACGTGCCATCATTAATCCAAAAATGGTTACTGCTAATAAACCAGATTCATCGAGAATTTGGTCACAGATGCTAAACACGAGCAATATAAACACCAATTGAATGGAAGGCATTAAATTTTGTGGTATGACATCGCGTTGGATGAGCCAATTGAAGAAGAATGAAGCACCAAAGCCAATTAATGCTACAACCAACATTTTAAAAATAAATATAAAGAGTAATTGGAAACCAAAACCTTGTCCAATTATTTGATACACATAAAATGCAGCTAATGCTAGTATTGGACCAAGTGGATCAAGTATAATACTTTCCCAACGTAAGACAGTATCTACACTGTTTCTAACTTTGGCTTGTTTTAACAGTGGCTGAATCACTGTTGGTCCAGTAATAAGAAGTAATCCTCCCATAACAATAGCGATAGAAATAGGAAAACCTAAAATTTTATGTAAGGCAATGGCGCCAAGCACCCATGCAATTGTGGCGCCTAGCGTAATAATACGTATAACCGCCTTAGAAATGCCTTTTAATTCTCTAAAATCTAAATTACTACTTCCTTCAAATAATATGATTGCTACCGCAAGAGATACAATTGGACTAAATACCTCTGAACCTAGCGTATGCTCAGGATTTGCTAGTCCTAATATGGGTCCCACTAATAAACCAACAATCGACATTACTACAATCGAAGGCCATTTAATTCGATTTGCTAACCATTGACTGAAGATACCTAATGCAAGAAATAATACAATAACTAGCATTACAGGTAAATCAAATAACATATCTACACCTTCCTTATTTAAATTGAATATATTGCAATATCCTATCAAACTTTACTGAATACTGTATAGTATATTTATTACATTTTTTAATAACATTTATATGAGAACTATAAACTATTATATACCCCATATAACTTAAAATTTATACAAATTCTTTCGAATGTATTTTTGAGAAATACAATGTTCATTACAAGTAAACTTTAATATTTATTTTTAACAAAATGTCCTTTAAAATAGATTAATATATTCTCATGTGTTTGATTTAGAAAGGATTTTTAAAAATGAAAGTTTTAAAAGAATCGATGATCGTAGCATTTGCCTTTGTAGGTGTTGTCGTTGGTGCTGGTTTTGCTACGGGTCAAGAAATATTCCAATTTTTCACAAGTAACGGTCAATTCAGTGTATTAGGGATTATTATTACAGGATTAATCATCACACTTGGCGGTATGTTCGTCTTAAATACTGGTTACAACATAAAATCACATAATCATTCAGAATCCATTCATTACTACTTGCATCCTATGATTGCTCGATTATTTGATATTGTTCTAACATTATTTTTGTTTTCACTCGCTATTATTATGAGCGCGGGCGGTGCATCTACAATTCAAGAAAGTTTTCATTTACCTTATTGGCTTAGTTCACTTATTCTCGTAAGTCTTATTTTGGTTACATTATTTTTAAAATTTGATCGTTTAATTGCAGTACTAGGTATCGTTACACCTTTCTTAGTTATCGTCGTCACAATTATTGCGATATATTATCTTGCAACTGGCCATCTTGACTTTGAAAGTGCAAATCAATATGCACAGCATAAATCATCTATTTCACTTGGATGGTGGTTTGATGGTATCAATTATGCCAGTTTACAAATTGCTGCTGCCTTCAGTTTTCTAAGTGTAATGGGGGGACGTTTACATGACCAACGTGCTTCTATTTGGGGTGGATTAATTGGTGGCGTCATTATTACATTTTTACTTTTAATGATTAATTTAGGCTTAATTACAAAATTTAATGATATTAAATCCGTAGCGCTTCCAACCTTATTATTGGCACGACATATCTCACCTATTTTGGGAACTATCATGTCTATTATTATGATTCTAGTTATTTATAATACTATTGTAGGCTTAATGTACGCATTCGCCTCTCGTTTCACAACACCGTTTTCAAAACAATATTTTGTACTTATTATCGTCATGACAATCGTGACGTTCATTTGTACATTTATCGGCTTTATTTCACTCATTGGCAAAGTATTTCCAATTATGGGGTTATTTGGCTTTATTCTACTCATTCCTATTTTATATAAAGGGGTTAGACATTTTAAATATTCAAAAAAAGAAGGTTCAAAGGGAGCACATTAATCTCCTTTTGAATCTTTTATTTTTATAGATTAAATTTAATACTTTACGGGAATAATAGGTATGGAGGTGTCGTTAATGACCAATCAACTATTTATTAATAATGAATTTGTAGAAAGTAAGTCAAACGAAACAATGGACGTGATTAATCCTGCTACGGGAGAAACAATCGATACGATTACATTCGCTACTGAAGAAGAGGTAAACGACGCAATTGAAAAATCTAAACACGCTCAACTTGAATGGGAAAAAGTACCAGCTTCTACACGTGCTGAGCATGTAAAATTATTAATTCCTTTACTTGAACAACATAAAGATGACATTGCTCATTTATACGTTAAAGAACAAGGTAAAACAATAGTACAAGCTAAAGGTGAAATTGATAAATCAATAGAATTCATTGATTATATGGCAAGTTTAAGTATGAGTAACAAAGGTGAAGTATTACAAAATAGTATAGTAAATGAAACTATTCAACTGACAAAAAAACCAATCGGTGTGACGGCTGGTATTGTACCTTGGAATGCTCCAATTTTAGTGCTTATGCGTAAAGTGATTCCAGCTATTGTAACGGGTTGTTCTGTCGTTATCAAACCAAGTGAAGAAACAACATTATTAACATTAAAAATCGCTGAACTTTTCCGTGATTCAACTATTCCAGCTGGTCTTATTCAAATCGTTCCAGGTACTGGCGAAACAGTTGGAACACAATTGGCAACTCATAAAGATATTCAACTTGTTTCATTAACAGGTAGTATGGGAGCAGGTAAAGCTGTATTCAAAAACGCAGCTGACAGCATTAAAAAACTTAACTTAGAACTAGGTGGAAATGCGCCTGTTCTTGTCACACAACACGCTGACTTAGATAAAGCTGTTGATTATATCGTTACTGCACGTATTAATAACGCTGGTCAAGTATGTACATGTCCAGAACGTATCTTTGTTCATGAAGATGTACATGATGACTTTATTAACAAAGTGAAAGATAAAATGGATGCGCTTCAAGTTGGAGATCCATATGATGAAAACACTGACTATGGTGCAATCATTAATCAAAAACAATTAGATAGTATTGATGATAAAGTTCAAGAAGCAGTAAAAAATGGAGCAGATTTAGTGTTAGGTGGTTATAAATTAGACCGTGAAGGATTCTTCTACGCTCCTACTATTTTAGATCATGTAAAAACGACTGATAGTGCTTTTAAAGAAGAAATTTTTGGTCCTGTTCTTGCTATAACTACGTATACAAACTTTGATGACGTTATTGATATGGCAAATGATACTAACGCTGGTCTATCATCTTATATTTTCTCTGAAAACTTAAAAGAAATTATGACAGCTACTGAACGTTTAAAATTTGGAGAAGTGTATGCGAATTGTGAGGCAGAAGAAGCAGTCAATGGTTATCACGCAGGTTGGAGAGAATCTGGCCTTGGTGGTGCAGATGGTATTCATGGTTTTGAAGAATATTACAATACAACTGTAAGTTATATTAGATGGTAAATTAAAAATAAAAAAAGAGAGCAAGAAAGAATGGCGTTACATTCTTTTTTGCTCTCTTTTTATTTATTTAATGCTTTATCAAGGGCTTGAATATTTTTTTTCATAATAGATTGAAACGTGAGTGTTTGGTCTTCTGATTGAGATTGAGACAATACTGCTAAATTATTAAAATTTATAGGTTGTGTTTGTGTCTCTTGACGAATCACATCGGTTATTTTTGAAGAAATATTTTGTTCATATAAAATATACGGTTCATGTGTGTCTTTTATTTGATTAATGAGCGCTAAGATGTCTTTCTGACTTGGCTCTTTATTATTCATACCACTAACCCCTTTTTGTTCGAAGTGATAACGTCGCGCTAAATATCCTAATGAATCATGAGAAATAATTACTTTATCTCGTTTAGGACGCGTCGTTATATTAGATAATGTATGGTCAATTTGTTTTAAATCTTCAACTAATTGTTTATAGTTATGCTCATAATATATACGATGTGTAGGATCTTTGTGAACTAAATCATCTTTAATTTTCTTTGCGAATTGTTGATCTAGTATTGGATCAAGCCAAACATGAGGATCATATGATGTTGCTTCATGATGATGTCCATGTTCATCGTGATCATCGTCTTCATTCAAAAGGATTTGTTTATTTAAACTATTTGCAACCGCCAATTTCATATCATTATTATTCATTGATTTTGTGATTTTAGCCGCTACTGGATCAAGATGATCACTTGAATAAACAAATAAATCACTCTTTGCAATATTAATCATATCGCGTTGACTAGGTTCATATGTATGCATATCAGCACCCGGTGGATAAATCGTATCTACATCCACATATTTACCACCAATTTGTTTTGTAAAGCTTTCAAACGCAAAAACCGTAGTATAAATTTTCAATTTATTCTCAGTTGTTACCTTTTTATGTTTGTGAGTGATATCGCGATTTGTACTACAAGCAGATAATATGAGGCACAAACACATTAAACTGATGATTGCGATCATCTTCTTCACACAAACCCCTCCAAAACGTAATAATTTCGTTCTCAACTATATCTGTTCTTTTATAAAAAAGCAATGACTTTGTATTTAAATTTTTTATAATTTTTATATTCTAAATTTTATTTATGTAATGTTTTAATTTAGCGGAAATGTGATAAATAATACTAAGACATTATATAAGGAGTGAAGTAATATGGCTGAAGAAATTAAACAAGGTAACAATAAATTTTATGTAGGTGAAGACGAAAATAATCCTAAAGCAGAAATCACTTACAAACAAGTTGATAACAATGAAATTGAAATCGATCACACTGGTGTATCTGATGAATTAGGTGGTCAAGGTTTAGGAACTAAATTAGTTGATGCAGTTGTAGAACATGCTCGTCAAAATAACTTAAAAATTATCGCTTCTTGTCCATTTGCAAAAGATGTATTAGAAAAAAATGATAGTTACCAAGATGTTTATTTAGGATAAAAGTAAAATATCATCCTCTAGAGAATGATTCTCTAGAGGATTTTTTAATCAAGTTATTTATCTTGTCTCTTAGTAACTATTCTAGTATATTTAATATACTTAGTATAAAAAAGAGAGGCTATGATACATGACTACATTTCATTCAAAAGAAGCAATGCAAGTGACGAACGTCACTTTAAATGTTAAAGATTTAAACAAAATGAATCACTTTTATTCTGAAGTACTCGGTTTTTCTATTAAAAAGAAAACTGACACACAAACTATTTTTAATGTTGGAGAACATGGTCACACGTTAACGCTTCATCTTTTAGATCATGGACGTCATCCTGAATTTAGAGAAGCTGGCCTTTTTCATATCGCTTATTTATTACCTTCACGACAAGATTTAGCTAACTTCCTATATCATATGAGTAGTTTAAATCAGCCTGTTGGTGGCGGTGACCATTTAGTAAGTGAAGCACTATATTTCAATGACCCAGAAGGTAATGGTATTGAAGTCTATCAAGATCGCCCTTCTAGTGGTTGGGAATGGGAGAATGGCTTTATTAAAATGGATACTCTTGAAGTTGATGCACAAGATTTAATTTCACATCGTACTGAAAATGGTTGGCAAGGTTTTCCATCAGATGGAAAACTAGGACATCTCCATTTAAAAACACATAATTTGGTAGAGGCTCGTCAATTCTATATTGATCAACTTGGTTTTGAACATATTTCAAATCTCCCTCAAAGTTTATTTATTTCTACACAACACTATCATCATCACATTGCTGTGAATACATGGCAATCTAATCAAGTGAATCCAGACAATAAGAACACTTATGGATTAACACATATTGATATCTATCAACCTCACGCTAAAGAAACGAATTTAACATCACCTGAAGGGTTTAGTATGACTATTCATGGAGATGTGAGTGTAGTTCCTGATTAAAAAAAGGTTGGATGACAATCATCCAACCTTTTTTAATCTACGAAATCTCGATATTTTCTTACAGTATCAAAGTCACTATCTTTTGCTTTTTCATAACCTTGATGACCATAAATATCACTAATAATCTGTTTACCTTTTTTTGTATGACTTATATTAATGAATGCTTGACTAATTTTATTTTTCCATTTGTTACTCATGTCATTACGTACTGAAATGGTATCATTAGGAATTTTCTTTGTACGATAAATCACTTTAGTTTCTTGATAAATATCGGGATCATCTTTTTTTAAATCTGCCCGAGCATCTTGATATGTAGCAACAGCTTCTACATCATGATTTAATAATGCAATTAATCCCTGATCATGACCTTTCACTTGTTGAATTTGAATATCAGACTTTTTTATTCCTTTTTCCATTAATGTTGCTAAAGGATAAATATATCCTGACGTTGATTCCACATCTTGCAATGCTATCTTCTTATCTTTCAAATCTTTTAAATGATTAATATTACTATCTTTACGAACCACAATTTGAGATCGATAGTAATCTACAAGGTGATGTGTTTGATTCCCTTTATTATCTACTAGGTAACCTTTTGACTTTAACAATACATCTGCTGCATGAGCATCATGAGCTAATGTGTAAGAAACAGGAGAAATAAAAGCAATATCGATTTTTTTCGATTTCAATCCTTCTATCATTGTATTATAATTTGTTGCTATATGTACTTTTACAGGAACCTCCAGCTCATCAGATAATAATTGTTGCAAAGGTTTTACTTTAGCGTTAAGAATTTGAGCATTTTGAGATGGGATAAACCCAACAGTTAATGACTTAGGTGTATATGCTTCTTTAGGATGCTTTACATTGTCAATGTTTGAACAACCACTTACTATAATTGTAATAACTAAATAAATAACTAAAAATTTTAAACGTTTCATCATTTTTCCTTTTCAAAATATATAATGTATTTAAACTTTATCAAACTTAAAATATAAAGACGTATTTATAATATATTAACCACCAATATTTAAATTGAAAATACAATTTATATTAAATTTTGATTTCAGTTTGAAGATCTTAATATTTAGATTTTCATCAGAAAGCCTTCATATAAGTTGAATTGGGGTTACCAAGAGGACTATACAACTTCAAAATAAAATCCGTCATACTTTTCTATTTCTTAATCATACTTCATAAAAAAATGCCGACAAAGTATACACCTTTGTCGACATTTCAAAACATTTATTAAACTATTTAATTATATTTTAATTAGTATAAGCCTTTTGTTTCATTACTTGTATCAATAAAGATGTTTTTAACTTGTTGATAGTTTTTAATTGCATCTTTATAAACTTCACGGCCGATACCAGATTTTTTATAACCACCAAATGGCGCACCAGCTGGAATTTGATTATACGTATTAACCCAAATACGTCCAGTACGAATTGCTTTTGCAACATTTAATGCACGAAGTAAGTTTGTAGTGAAGACACCACCAGCTAAACCATATTCTGAATCATTAGCAATGTTAATTGCTTCTTCTTCATCTTCGAATTTTTCAACAACAACAACAGGTCCAAAAATCTCTTCTTGTGCTAATTTATGACTATTATCTGAAAGTTCAATGATTGTTGGTTCGAAGAAATAGCCTTTATCTAAACCATTATCAGTAATACGATGTCCACCCGTTAAGATATTTGCTTTGTCATCTTCTTCTGCTAATTTAATATAACTTTCAATTTTTTCAATTTGTTCTGGGCCAGTTTGTGCACCCATTTTTGTATCTTCAGCGAATGGGTCACCTACTTTAATATTTTCGAACGCTTCTTTTAATTTTGGTAATAATTTATCATATAAAGATGATTGTACTAATAAGCGTGAACCGGCACTACATACCTCACCTTGGTTGAATAGAATACCTAATTGAACGCCTTCAATGACTTGATCTAAATTTGCATCATCAAAGATAATATTAGCACTTTTACCGCCAAGTTCTAATGTAGTCGGCACAATACGTTCAGCACCTGCTTTAGCAACACCATAGCCTACATCAGTTGAACCAGTGAATGATAATTTATTTACACCTTCATGTTTGAAAATCGCATCACCTGATTCTGAACCTTTACCAGTAATGACGTTGACTACACCTTTAGGTAACACATCTTGAAGAATTTTAGCTAATTCAATTAAGCTTAATGGTGTAGAAGATGATGGTTGAATCACCACTGTATTACCTGCTGCTAATGCTGGACCTAATTTCCAAGATGCAAGTAAGATTGGGAAGTTCCATGCTACTACTGCACCTACTACTCCCACAGGTTCATTTACAACTAAACTCATAGTGTTATTATCTATTTGATTAACCGAACCTTCATCAGTCGTTAATACTCCTGCAAAATATTTAAATTGTTCAGCTACTTGAGGAATATCGATCGTTGAAGTTTCACGATAAGGTTTACCATTTTGAAGTGATTCAACTGTTGCTAGATGTTCCTTATTTTCTTCAATACGACGACTAATTTCTAATAAATAATCTGCACGTTCTGCTTTAGAAATTTTACTCCAGCTATCAAATGCATCATGTGCTGATTGCACTGCTTTATCAACATCTTTTTCATTTGCTTTAGCAACTTTAGCTAATTCTTCACCATTTGCTGGGTTAGTTACCGTAAGTGTTTCTCCGCTTTCACTTGGTTGGAATTCGCCATTTATAAATAAATCATATTGTTCATCTAAAAAATCTCTAACATTTACTTTTGCCATACGTTTTCATCCCTCTTTCTTTGTTTATAAATAAATCATAACGTAACTCTCTATAAAGTAATGTTAAATTCACTTCATCATTGATACGTTTTGTATATTTATTATTTACCCTTTTTTTACAAAACTATGCTTAATTTAACCATTCAATTACATCTTCTTGTGGTTGACGTGTTTTAGGTTTTGTAGGATTCTCTTTTCTGTAACCAAAAGCTACCATAACTGAAGGTGCAAACTGATTACTATCAATGATTCCTTCATGTTCTAATAACTCAGTTACGCCATCTAAATCGAAACCTTCCATTGGACAGGAATCAATATTCATTAATGCAGCTGCTGTCATCATATTACCTAATGCAATGTAGGTTTGTTTAGACGCCCAATCCAAAATGGTTCTAGCGTTGTCATTAATATGAAAACGTGTTTGGAATCCCTGTACTTTATCTTCAAACATTGGAATGGTGCTCTCTTCATACTGCTTAATCCCTCTAATAAATGACTGTACATAATCAGACGTCTGTGTTACATTCTTACGAGCTAAAATTAGTACAAAATGACTGGCAGATTTAAGTTGCTTTTGTGCACCAGAACTATAAGGTATTAATTTCTCACGCAGCGTTTCGTTTTGAATCACAAGAAATCTCCAAGGCTCAAGGCCTAACGAACTAGGAGATAATCGTCCTGCTTCAAGAATTGTATTAAATTCAGAATCACTTATCTTTTTTGTTGTATCGAATTCCTTAGTAGCAAATCTAAATTTAAACGCATCTATAATGGTATTTTGAATCTGATTGATAGTCATCCACTCCTCTATTAAAAATCTTACTCAAATTATAAAATACAAACTATTTTAGCCAAAATAATTAGCTCAAAATGATTTGTCTAATTCTAAGTTGTAATATTTCATTTTAAATGATATTTTATGTATATAATTTCACATTATACAAAATAAAAAATCCTTTTTAATTGATTTGTGAACTAATTCACAATATAATAGGGTTGTAAGTTTTGTTAGAGATAATATTTAATGATTTTGTACCAAATCTCTTACTTTAACTTTAGTCTTACGTATTTATTAAATTTTAACTTTTTTATACAAAATGAAATGGGGTTATTTTAATGACAAAAATTATGTTTTTCGGAACTCGTGATTACGAAAAAAAAGACGCTTTAAATTGGGGTAAAGAACACAATGTAGAAGTTGTTACTTCTGAAGAAATTTTAAGCGAAGACACAGTAGATCAATTAGAAGGTTTCGATGGCGTAACTACAATGCAATTCGGTAAATTATCAGATTCTGTTTATCCTAAACTTGAAAAATACGGTATTAAACAAATCGCTCAACGTACTGCTGGTTTTGATATGTATGATTTAGATCTTGCAAAAAAACACAATATTGTAATTTCTAACGTACCAAGTTATTCACCTGAAACAATTGCTGAATACTCAGTATCAATCGCTTTACAATTAGTACGTAAATTCCCTGCAATTGAAAAACGCGTTCAAGAACATAATTTCAAATGGGCTGCACCTATCATGTCTACACCTGTTAAAAACATGACTGTTGCAATTATCGGTACAGGCCGTATTGGTGCTGCAACTGGTAAAATTTATGCTGGTTTTGGCGCAAAAGTAGTAGGCTATGATGCATATCCAAACAACTCATTAGATTTCTTAGAATATAAAGATTCAGTTGAAGAAGCCATTGCCGATGCTGATATCATTTCTTTACATGTACCTGCTAACAAAGAAAGCTTCCACTTATTCAATGCTGACATGTTTAGCAAAGTGAAAAAAGGCGCTGTATTAGTAAATGCCGCTCGTGGTGCTGTTATTGATACACCAGCTTTAATTAATGCTGTAAATAATGGTACTTTATACGGTGCTGCCATTGACACATATGAAAATGAAGCTGATTACTTCACATATGACTGGACAGGTAAAGAAATTGAAGATAAAACGTTACTTGAATTAATTGAAAATGAAAACATCTTAGTGACACCTCATATTGCTTTCTTCTCAGATGAAGCAGTTAGAAACTTAGTTGAAGGTGGATTAAATGCTGCATTATCTGTAATTAACACAGGTAAATGTGACACTCAATTAAACTAAGATTTAATATATAAAAAGGCCTGGGACAACTTATGATGTCCTAGGCCTTTTTTATGTGTTAGTAGTCGACTACTGAATGAGACGACGAATTATTCTGTCTCACTCTTTAATACTTTTTCTTCTATAATTTGAAGTACCCCTTGTTCATCATTACTTGGCGCTATAAATTTTGCAATATCAAATAATGATTGATCATGGCTATTTGCCATAACATAACTATGCTCTGCAAATTCTAGCATATCTTTATCATTGTTAGCATCACCGAATGCCATTAATTCAGATGGTGACATTTCCCATTTTTTTAACAAACGTTTTAACGCTTGGCCTTTTGTCATATTAGGCATAATAATATCAATACTATCATGGCCACTTGAAACCAGTTTAATTTCTTCTTTAAACTTTGTTTCTAAATCTGTATCCAAAGTGGGATGTGTCTCACGATTAATATTTAATGCAATCTTCACATATTCATCATTAGGTAAAGGTTGAAATGTATCTATTTCTTCTAATTGACGATAATAAAAATGGGCATCTTTTTTAAAGGCTTCTGACGTATCTTTTAAAATATATGCACTTTTAAGTCCACATACAATGAATTCGTCGATATGTTGATCAAGATGAATATAATTCACTACTTTTTCATATATGGTTTGATCAAAACTACGGTAATTATACAATTGATTACCATGATAAATCACTGCACCATTCTCAGAAATGAAGTACATGTCTCGCTCTCCAAAAATAGACTTTAACTTAGCATATTGATTACCACTGGCTGCAATAAATTCAATATGTCTTCGTTTTAATTCTTGATAAATTATCTCAAAGCGCGCTTTGTCATATTCTTTATTTGTATCTAAAAATGTCCCATCCATATCTACTGCAATGGCTCTAATCATGAGTGGTTTCCCCCTTACAATACTTTTCATCGTCCATTATATCCACCTTATGATTGGGATTGAAGTCAGTACTTGAAGAGTGAAACTATATTCACATTTAGAAATTACATACAAAGAATAAAATTTTATGCATAAAAACCGCTCATCAATGAGAAGATGAACGGTCAACTAAAATATTTATTTAATTTGTTTAGCTACGAAAATTTTTCTTTTTTCCCAAACGCCTGTTTGTTGATTATAATTATCACACGTTATTAATGTCAGTTGATTAGTTTCCCCTTTATGTTCGTCCAATACTTGAACATCTTCAGGATCTACATCTCGAATGCTTGTCATTTTATATTCTCGAGTTTCATCTCCAACTTTAAAATAAACTTTGCTGCCTTTTTTTGCTGCTTTTAAATTTGTAAATTGGTAATGTGGACGATCAGTAAATGTATGTCCTGCAATAGAAATATTTTGATCATCAAGTGATTCGTCATCTTCTGCAAAACTTACACCTCTATTAAGTTGTTCAGGTGTCGCAGGACCAGGATAAACAGGTTCTTTGATTTCCGCATCGGGTACACTGATATACCCTGCCATTTTCGATTTATCTTTTGGAATCGTAGGTTTTTCTTTTGATGTATTGCTTTTATCATTTTTATCATATTGTTCTATTTTATCGTCATTATCTTTTTCATGTAAGTAATTATCAATATATGGTTTCGCAAATAAATATACTGCTACTAATATCAAAATCACACCAATAATGGTCATGAGTCGATTTGTCCAATTTTTCACTAAGTAGTACTCCTTTAATTTTAAAATTCTTAATTCATAGTATATCATTTATTTTTCTAAATAAAATGTTAGATTATATGACATATATTTGATTTAACTTCATGCAAGTGCTTAAATTAACAATAAATACTATAAGTAGGTGCTTATCATGATTAGAAAAGCAGAACGTAAAGATTTACCTGATATATTAAATATTTATAATGATGCCATACTGAATACAACTGCTGTATATACTTATAATCCACAAAGTCTTGATGAACGAGAAGCATGGTTCGAAACAAAAGTGCTTGCACACGAACCTATATTTATATTTGAAATAGATAATAAAGTTGCTGGGTTTGCCACGTATGGTCAATTTAGAAATTGGCCAGCCTATTTATATTCTATTGAGCATTCTATATATGTAAATAAAGATTATCGTGGAAGAGGCGTGGCATCACATTTACTCGAGCATTTAATTGATGATGCTAAACACCGCCAGTATCGCACTATAGTTGCAGGCATAGATGCATCAAATGAAGCAAGTATTAAACTTCATGAAAAATTCAATTTTAAACATGCTGGTACGATTGAAAACGTAGGCTATAAATTTGAACGTTGGCTTGATTTAGCTTTCTATCAATATGATTTAAATACGGATAAATAACTCATAAAAAAATCGAGATCTTGTTATTCACATAACTGTCTCGACTTTTTTGTTTATTCTTCATCTCTAAGGCTATCTATTTTTTCATGTTTTCTATTTTCAAGCATAAAACACACATAGTAAAAAAGAAATACAAACATTATACTCATGGACATTGATTGAAGTAAAAGATTCTCCCAAGTTCCTTCGATCGTCCATACACGTGTTAACGTTGTATTAATGATGAAGGCTAAAAATAAGAGATATAATCTAAGCATATCATCATCCCCTTTTGAGTTATTTTATATCCAAAAGTGAAATATTGCAATTACTTTTTTGAAATTTTCTGATAATTTAAGGCGTAAAAAAAACCACTCTTGAATATGTTGTCATTCAAGAATGGTTTAGGATTTTAAATGTTATGAAAAACTATTGACTGGGTCTTCTGCATTACCAAAGATTTTTTGTTTAATGGCTTCTCCTGTTGGTGTACCTGCTAAACCACCTAGTCCAGTTTCTCTAAGTTGTGCAGGTAAGTTTCGCCCTACTTTGTCCATCGCTTCGATGACTTCATCGACTGGAATTCTACTTTTCACACCAGCTAATGCTAAGTCAGCTGAAATTAATGCATTTCCTGAACCAATGGCATTACGCATGACGCATGGAATTTCAACAAGTCCAGCCACTGGGTCACACACAAGGCCTAATAAATTACTAATAGCTAATGCCATCGCATGACCCGAAGCTTCTGGTTCACCACCAAAGACAGATACTGCAGCTGCTGCTGCCATAGCTGATGCTGAACCTACCTCTGCTTGACAACCTCCCGTTGCACCAGCAACACTCGCATTATTTGCAACCACACGTCCAAATAATGATGCAACAAATAGAAAATCAATCATTTGATCTTCTGTTAAACCATGTGTTTTTTCTAATTTAAATAATACGCCCGGAATCGTACCGGAGGAACCAGCTGTCGGTGTTGCACAAATAATCCCCATTGCTGCATTGACTTCATTTGTTGCTACAGCGCCTTTAACTGCTTCCATCATTTCATGGCCTGATAAAGCATGATAATTCTCGTTGTAATCACGGATTTTAGCTGCATCATGTCCCGTATAACCTGTGACACTTTCTACCCCATTTCCTGTAGTCCCTTTAACTACAGCATCACGCATGACTTGTAAATTTTCTTTCATTAAATCTCTAACTTCATCACGTGATTGACCTGATAATTCCATTTCTTCTTGAATCATAATATCCGCGAATGACATATTGTTTTCAACAGCATAATCTATAGTTTCTCTAATTGAATCGAACATTTTTAATCCTCCTTTATTTTATATAGGATATATTTAAGTGATTATATTTTTCTTTGATTTGATTTAATGTTGATTCTTTGATTGCTTTTGTTAACGGTAAAACAACTAAACTATTATCATCATCTGTTTCAACCAATTCTTCGTCTATACTTACGCCAAGTTCGTTTACTTCATTTAAGAAATGATTCACTTCCGACTTATTTTTAGATCCATCCATGACTAAAATGGGTAAGCCATGATTAAAGTTAACATCTATACCTTCAACACTAATTCTTCTCAATTTAATGGTACCGCCACCTATAGAATTACCAATCACTTCAATATGACGTCCATTTGCTTCAGCAATTAAATAAGCACAATTTGGATGTTCTCCAATACTTTCTCCATCTTCTTCAATAATGTCAACATGAATACCTAAATCGTTAGCAATAGTTAATGAATCTTTAATTCGATTATCGAACGTACTATAACCCATTGCACCACCTACAATTGCTAAATCTGTACCATGCCCTTGGTGTGTTTTTGCGAATGATTCATAATAATGAATTGCTAATGTTTCTGGTTTAATGCCTCCGAGTACATTAAAAGCAGCATTCCCTATTTTTACTGCTCCAGCTGTATGAGAACTTGAAGGTCCCATCATGACTGGTCCAATAATATCAAACGCACTTTGATAGTCATAACTTTTTTTAGTAGCCATTCTTAAACACTCTCCTTAGGTTGTTTTTGTTTAGATGGTAATTTGATAGATAAATCCATGAGATTGAATTTTTTAATCAATGTACTGATCGCGAACGCCAAAATGATACTTGAAATTGCTACAGCAATGATTGTAATTACTGCTTTCATAGGTGTATTAAAGCCAAACAATACAATTGCACCAGCAATTGGTGTAGCCATACCTTTTACATTTATTACTAGTCCACTAAATGTTACAATACATGCATTTACTACACCAATCAAGGCATTTGTTCCATATAATTGTAATGGATATTTAGCAATTAAATCAATTTGAGTGAGCGGTTCAACAAAAACTGCAAATGCTTTAGATGGACCACCAATGTTTAATCTACTAAACATCACGTAGTTAACAAATGAAGCGCCTGTACAAGTTAATGCACCGATTGCCATTGGTACACCTGTTAAACCCAATAAGCTTGTCAGTACCATTGAACTTAATGGTGTCATACCTGTAACTGGAATGACTAATCCAAGTATCACTGCTAAAGCGTATGGATGACTGTCTCCTACAGCAGTAATTGCACCACCAATTTGTTTCAATACAGCCATTACTCCTGGGCTAATGACTGTTGCTAAGCCAAATGCAACGGCTGGAGCAATTAAAATAACTGCAATTAAGTCTAAACCTTCTGGTACTTTTTTCTCAATAAATTTAATACCAAATGAAATAATATACGCTGCAATAAATGCTGGTAATAATTTAAAATCATGTAATACTAAACCAACGATAACTGCAAATACTGGTGAAATACCTAAATTAACACATGTCAAAATTCCTACTGCAACGCCAGCTAAACTCCCTGCTAAATCTCCAATCACTTGGAAGAAGTGAATATGGAAAACGCCACCTATCGCATAACTTAAGAATGCCTGTGGCAAGAAAGTTGCACACGCTGCTCCCGACAGTGCTTGTAATCCTTGTTTTCCATATGGTGCAAAGTTTAAGAAAAGTGTCATTACAATTAATACTAATACAAGAGTCCCAACGCCTAAAATAATATTCATTTCCCGATAACCTCTTTCTCTCTAATTTCCTAGCCAATGTCATAGTACACCCCTTGGAAAACGTTTTCAACACCTAATACAGTAAATCTAAAATTTATTTGTGAAATAATTCACATTTTAAGTATTTTAACGAATTTAATTTTCATGTAAAAAAAATTAGACGCAAAATATTAATTTTGTTCATAAAAAAACAGTAGAAACGAGAAATATACTCACTTCTACTGAAAAAGATGTTTATAAATACACTCAGTTATAATACATCTTTTAGTAATATGAATGTTCACCACTTGATTGAATTTTATCAATTATTTATTGTTTTCTTACTCACTCTATTTCTTAATGGGGTGGATCTCTTATACACACAAACATACTTAACTATATCGTTTTACTATTCTAAAACGTTAGAATAAGTTGTTATATTTTGCGTATCGATGAGTGTATACATGATATAAAATAACTCATGAAAATTATTGAAAAAAAGTTGAAAGGATAGAAATGGCGTTTCTAAACATGCATACTTATTATAAATTGTACGAATGTATACATAGTATTCTAGTAATAATCGTTTAAATAATAAATTTAGGAAAAGATTCATAGAGGGTTTTAAATCATTGGAATTTAAATAAAGCGTCTCAATCATATTTACGTGTGATAGTTGATCAATGAAATGAGTATTGTTCATAACTATCACTCCTTTCCATACTTAACAGATAATGTTATTTGGAATGAGGAATTTATATATATTATTTAATATCTATATTAGGTTTTTGTCAATATATTTATTAAAAAATATATTATTTTAATTATAATAAGGAATGTTAATGGGAATTTACTATTAAAAAGTAGGGACATAAAAACGATATCTGTCCCTACTTTATCATCTGATTCTTCGAGTTTCTTTCTAAATAATCATGTGCTAAACACTTTAAACCTTTAATAATGCTTCTGTAAGTTGATGTGTATGTTGATAGATTTGTTTATAAATATTGTAATAAGATTCATATTGTTGACGTCGTTGCAAATTTGGTTCATATATATGTTCAACGTCTATAAATTGCGCTACACAGTCATCAAAAGAATCAAACCATTGTAACCCATACGCCGCAATCATTGCTGCCCCCATACTTGGTCCTTCTTCATGCTTCAATTTACGTATAGATGCATTAAAAATATCAGCTTGCATTTGAAGCCAAAATTCACTTTTTGCTCCTCCACCAATTGAAGTAATATGTGTAATTTCTTTTCCCGCTTCTCGCATCAATTGAATTGAATCATATAAAGAAAAGGTAATACCTTCTAGTACCGCTCGTGCAAAGTCTGATTTAGAATGGTTACCGCTAATGCCAATGAAACTCCCTCGAATAAATGCATCGCCATGTGGTGTACGCTCACCAGCTAGGTAAGGCGCAAATAATAAACGATTTGCACCTATTGAAGAGGTACTCGCTTGTTTAACAATTTCATCAAACGTATCGTTCTCAAAAAATGTTCTCTTTAACCAATTAAGACTATATCCTGCAGCCAGCGTTACTCCCATTGCATAATATGTATTTGGAACACTATGATCAAAAAAATGTATATTATTTTTATAATGCGTTTGATTACTTTTTTCTACGTTTACGATTACACCAGAAGTACCAATACTACATAATGTATCATTATCATTGATTATACCTGCACCAATGGCACCACAGGCATTATCTCCACCTCCAGCAAATACTTTTACTGGAGATGTAAAACCCAGTTCACTCGCTAAGGGTTCTTGAATAGTTCCAACTTCGTCTGTGGATTTCACAAGTGAGGGATAAACATCTCCTATATCAAATGTATCTCCAACTTCTTTTGACCAATCATGCGTTTCTGGGCTAAGAAGGAGCGTACTTGCAGCGTCAGAATATTCCATGTGAATCTTACCTGTTAAACGATAACGTACATAATCTTTAGGAAGAACGAACACATCTACTTTCTTCCATAGTTCAGGTTCATGTGTACTTACCCACATCATCTTAGGAAGTGTAAAACCCTCAAGAATCGGATTTCCATTTAATCGCTCTCCATAAACCGATCTAATTTGCTTACATTGTTCTGAATTACGTGTATCATTCCAAAGGATAGCATGTCGTACAGGGTGACCTTCTTTATCTAAGGCTACTAGCCCATGCATTTGCCCTGAGAATGAGAGTCCCTTCACTTTATACGATTTCATTTCATCAGAATGATTTAACCGATATATGCCTGTTTTAACTGCATTAAACCATTCCTCTGGATCTTGTTCACTATATCCAGGTTGGGATTGTATTAAATTTAAAGGCACACTTGTTGAAGTAATCACATGGCCTGATTGATTTACCGCAATAATTTTAACTGCGCTAGTTCCAAGATCAATACCTAATACTGCTTCTTTCATACGACTCACCCTTTATATCACTATTCATATAATTATATTAATGACAATTTATTATTTTTATATTTTCTATTGTATATAAATTAAATTTAGCTATCTATGTATTTATGATAGCGTTTTAAATAATTATTTCAATACTTATTTTAAGTAAATAAAAAAAGAGGCTGGGACATAATTTCTAA
>NZ_KV827260.1:0-1606 GCF_001836075.1 Staphylococcus sp. HMSC035D11 | reverse complement strand
TGCTGCATTAGGACCTTTTATTTCTATACAAATTCAAGAAGTATCTTCTTTAAAAAATGTATGCATCTTTATTTCTTTTATCTACTTTATTAATTTTATCTTTTTTCTTTTTTCTTCTATAGAAGAAAAAAGAAGCGAAAATCCTAAATTAAACTATCTTACCTCTTTTGGTATTATCAAAAGAAATAAAGCTTATGTATTATTGCTTTTAGGAAGTATATTCTTTGTATTTGGTTATTCTCAAATTCTAAGTTCTATACCTCAATTCTTTGCCATAAAATCGCACTCTAAAGCTACTTCTATTTATGGTTACTTACTGTCTATAAATGGTGTGATAGCTTTAACTTGTCAATACTTTATTTATTTATTAAACAAGCGATATTCTCATAAATCATGCATTATATTAGGAGCAATTACTTTAACTTTAGGATTATTTACTTTTGGCTTAACAGAAAATATTGTATTACTTGCTTTTGCTATGATTGTATTCACTATGGGGGAAATGTTAGTATTTACTACTATAGATATTAGAATAGACGAAATTACCGATAAGTATAATAAAGGAGCTTATTACTCTTTGTTAGGTTTACAAAACATCGGTTCATTATTAGCTCCAGTAATTGGTGGTTTAATTATTACTCAATTTAAATCTGGAATGTTAATTTTTAGCATCCTTTCTTTAATTACATCTTTCAGCATTGTATTATTTTATAAAAGTAATAAAATAAAAATATAATTGCTGTATATTTTTTGAATTCCCCCCCTAAAGTTGAACCTTAAAACTCAACTTTAGTGGGGGAATTATTTTGATGAAAAAGCCTAAAAAAGCCTATTGTAAACGGCGTATTAATGAGACATATATCAAAATCAAAGGAAAATGGTGCTATCTGTATCAATCGCACGATACAGACTGTCACACATTAGGACTTATTTTTAAAAAGTCGTTATGGGAAATTTGATGATTCCATATTTCTATTGTATAATCATCTTTTTCTACAACTTGACACATTACATATTGACAACCTATCTTTTTCAAAGCTGTATACCTATGTGCACTATCTAACACAAGATAACCTCTATTGTACTTTGTAACGATAATAGGGTTTCTTTGTTTTTCCTCTCTAATAACTTTATATTTCAAAAAATCTCCCCAGTTAATTAAAATAATTATATCAGTTTTTTATTCCAATTGTTTTATTGACGTTGAGCCTCGGAACCCTTAACAAACCCAAAACTTGTCGAACGGTTGGCTTAATAGCTCACGTTATGCCGACATTCGTCTACAAGTTTAGTTAAGGGTTCTTCTCAACGCACAATAAATTTTCTCTGCATAAATGTGTGGTCTACTTTTTGTCTTTCGAAGGTTTCCAAAACAAAACCACAACTATAAAAAATAAGAAGTAAATAATAAACCAAAAATCTAAATGGCTTTGATTTATTTGTTGATGTATAAAAACAAGCATCAAAATAGATAATAATAGTTGGACAACAATACAAGATGATATCTAAAAACACTCCTTTTTTTAATGATTCTCTTCTTTATTTTTATCTTTTATTTTAGCAAATAAATTTGTTGTCTCTTCTTCAAAAACTGTTGCTAAAGGGA
>NZ_KV827259.1:0-1139 GCF_001836075.1 Staphylococcus sp. HMSC035D11 | reverse complement strand
GCTATATTTTTTTACTTTGCAACAGAACCTTTTTATTTATCGTAATTTTAATATATATCTGATTTTTTCATATTTCCAGCCTTAACTTCTGTTGTATCATATATTGCGATAAATGCGTCTGGGTCTACATCATTTATAATTTCTTTAAGTTTTTGTTCTTCGAGTTTATTAATAACACAAGAAATTTCTACAAATGAATTATTTTCTTCATCAATAGTCACTTTTGTAAATGTGCAATACCTTCCCAGTCTTTCTTTAATTTCTTTATTCATAATGTCATAATCTTTTGTAATAATTTTAAACGTTTTCGAACCACTTAGTCCTTCTTCAATAATATGTATAACTTTTGAAGCAATAAAATATGCGAGCGCTGATAAAATGGCACCTTTAAAGCCAAAAACAGTAGAAACAAGTATAAATACGAATGTATTGAGAAATAAAATTAAATCACTTGTTCCGAAAGGTAACTTTCTAGATAATAAAACGGCTAACATATCTATACCATCTAATGCCCCACCATTTCTAAGGGCAAGACCCATGCCTAATCCAATAACAACTCCACCAACTACAGTAATAAGTAGTGAATCACCTTCAATAATTGTTGGTACATGATGCATAATCGAAGTGAATATAGATAATGATAAGATACCTATTATTGAAAATATAGCAAACTTACGTCCGATTTGTTTATAACCTAACCATATAAATGGTAAATTGATTATTCCTATTAATATTCCTAAAGGTAAACCAAACAAAGTGGAACCTACAATACTAATCCCTGTGACTCCTCCGTCAGAAACGTTATTTGGGATTAATATAGATTCCAAACCATATGCTGTAATAAGTGCCCCAATTATAATAAGTAAAATCCTGCCGAATGATATAATCACCATTTTTTTTGTCATTTTTGAACTCCTATTTTTATTATTAAAAAGTCTTCACCTATATTATAACTTGTTTTATCAATTTAATGAAATTGGTGTTAATGATTGATATCATATTTTTTTAAACAAAATTCTAAAAAAGATAATTTAATGTTTAATCAGCGTCTAATACTCAAAGTAAATAAATGAAAAATTTCCCAAGGCATTTACAAATATATTAAAATAGGTTCTGTTGCAAAGTAAAAAATATAGCTA
>NZ_KV827258.1:0-35678 GCF_001836075.1 Staphylococcus sp. HMSC035D11 | reverse complement strand
TCACTTATCCAGATACTTTATGTCCCAGCCTCCTTTTTATTATCTATTTCCTACATCTTGTCCAACTTCCACTGTTCTATCTTGCTTGTTATAAACCGCACCTTGAACACTACCAAAGTTAGGATCGTTACGTTTTTCTTCTACACCGAAACCTAGACTTTTGAAAATATTAACATCATTATCATCCATAGCATTTTCATAGAAGATTGTTCCACCATCATTATAAAAACGTGGCTTATTAATAGATTCTTGTAACGTCCCATTTCCTCTTAAATAATCTACAATGACTTCGTTAAGAATCGTTGGAATTTTATTTCCTCCTGGCGAACCAATACCCATATAGAAGTCGGGTCCAACAATAATAGTAGGTGACGTATAAGAACGTGGTGCTTTATGTTTCTCACCATAGTTTGGACTGTTTGGATCTGTTGAAAAGTTTGTTAGCGAGTTGTTCATGTAAAAACCTTCTTTAACATATTTACCTGTTCCAAAGAAGCTTGATAATGTATTTGTAGTACTTGCTAACTTACCGTTCTTATCAATCACTACAAAGTGTGTTGTACTTGTGTTATCAATACGTTGTGTATTGAAGTCACTACCTTGTTCGTCAAAATTGATACCGTTAATCTTATCTAATAAATAATCTTGAGACAAGTAGGTATTGCTACTAGATTCTTTGCCATTAACAATATCTCTATTTCGATACATAATATCACGAGATTTGACAATCCCTGTAATATAATCTGTACGATCATTTGCAGAATTTACGCTTTCATCAATCTTCAAACCTTGTTCCATTAAGATTCCACCTAATGGGTTAGATGCAGCATAAACAGTATTGTTTAAATATTTTGTACTAATAGGTTTCTTTTCTTCTGTCTTTACTTGTTTAAAATCCTCTTCAGTGAGTTGATTTTTTAATTGTTTAGATAAACTTTTTCCAATATGATTATAAAAATAATCCGGTCCTTTATCTCGAATTTTCTTTAAAGTATTTGCTAAAGCAGGTTGTTTTACAATTGCACCTTCACGAACTGTACGCTTGCCTTTAAAGAAGGGAGAGTTTCGATCAATGTCAGAACCAAATAATTTCAAGCTACGTTCTAACTCTGAATCTACTTCAAAGCCATCTTCAGCTAATGGAATGACATAGTTTAAGATTTTTTTCTCATCCATTTTACCTTCTTTTTCATGCATATCATGTAAACCGCGTACAAAACCGGGTGTCCCTATTTTATCTCCCTTTTTGTAATTAAATGAAGATGTTGTTTTATATTCATACATGCGAGGTTCTTCACCATTTTTACCATCGTATGTAAGTGTAGCGCCGCCACCACCTAATCCGGATGAATGAGGTTCTGTTACTGCAAGCGCGTAGGCGACACCTTCCGCTGCGTCAACTGCATTACCACCATCTTCAATAATTTTATTACCTACACGTGTTGCGATAGCATTGTTTGAAGCAACACCATACGTTTTTTGCTCATCAGAGGTTGCTGATTTACGGTTAGCAATCTTGTTTTCATATAGATCATCTTTATCAAGTTTATCTTCTTTATTAAAAAAATAAAATATAAATGAGATTAAAATTGTAATCACTAAAATGACTGATAGTGTCACTTTATTATAGATATTCATACTACTTGGCCCCTTTAGATAAATATTGCTCCGTGGCTTTATTTAATTCATTTTTTTCGTAATTATCGAGACCTTCATTTGCTCTAGCAAATGTAACCATTAATAAAATAGCAATAATAATGAGTGTTGTAACAATAGGTAACCAATGTTGTTTAATATTCAAAAGAATACCCCCCATTCTTTTCTTTCAGATGAATTGTTTTATCTTTAATATTATTGTAATAACGTTGTGACTCCATACTATTCATATGATCTTTTGTTAATTTTCCATCTGCAGAGCGAACAGGTGTAATTTGAAATTGATGATGCTGACCATCCCAATCATGTTGAACAACTATACTTTTTTGATTTTTTGATAGAAAATCAGCAGAGGTTAAATTTCCTAAACTATAAAAAATACTAGCATGTTTATATTTCTCAATACTTTGTATAACTGTATTATGGCCAATGATTACATCTGCACCTGCATCAACTAATGCATGGGCATAAGCTTTTTGGCGATCTGTTACATTACGTTCGTTAGGAATCCCCCAATCTACGTTCACAACTACAAGATCATTGTTTTCCTTTAAGTTTTTAATTAATGGTACAAAAATTTTGGGATCTAAGCTAATAGATGTCGTATTTTTTAAAGGATCTTCATAATACGATTCAATATCTGTGAACGAAACATTAGCGACTTTTTTATTTTTAACTTTTTGTTGCACTGTTTTACTATTAATTGGATTCGAACCATTTCCAGTTAAAAAATTATAATCTGTTTGTGCTTCAACTTTTTTGGATAAATCTTGCGCTTGTACATTATCTATAGTGCTATTAATTAAATTGATACTTTTAATATTTTGTTTTTTTAAAAACATAATGTTTTCTATGTTTTTGTTTATATTTTCTTTAGGATTTTTAGAAAATTGGTTCACATATAAAGAAGCTGTGGAAAAATCACTTTGTTGTAATGGCTGTCTTAAACTTTTAAAAACATCATTTAAATTGACTTTTCTGATGTCATTATTCAAAGTGATATTTCCTAAATATGTATTTCTAATACTATTACCCGAATGTGGCATCGCCTCTACAGGTTCAACTTTAACAGCTCGAATAGCAAAAATTAGAAGTACTACTGTGATAACTAAGACAATAAACGTATACAAAAAGTTTCTTCGTTTATGTCGTTTCGATTGCTTAAGTAACCATTCGCTCGCTGATAATCGTTTTTTCTTTTTCATTATTATGCGCTCCTCGCTCGCGATTAATTAATAAAGCTATATAAGAACAAGATGACATAAGTAATACATGTTAATAACATTGTCGTAGCTAATGTAATTACAACACCTTGTTTTTGAATGGTATTGGCAATAATACCAGGAATAACAACTCCGATACCTGAAACCTCTACAACTTCAAATGGAGTGAGTGGATAAATTAAATCAAAAACAAATTTTAGAACCATACCAGTTAAAATCATCGCTGCAAATTTACGTCTACCATAAAGAATGACCCATCTACTAATACCAAACGTAACAATAAAATAAGTGAGACAACTAATGACCAACACAGATAGTAACATAATGGGTTGATCAAAAATAAGTGCTAAATAACCAGGTACAACAAGACCTGCGGGATTAATCCCAAATTTTTCTGCAAAAATTAAACTTAATACAATACCAACAAATAGGGAAAAGTATAATTCCGAACCTATCATTTTATTCTATCCCTTCTATAAATTCTGCTATTTTTCCACCTGGACCATGAATATTTCCAACACAAAATATGAGTGCCTGATGTGATTCACTAAGAATCGCTTTTTCTATATCTGAAAAATCATGATTTTCAAGGTTTATGTATGTTTTTTCAGGTAGATGTTGCATTAAATCTGTAACCATTTGCGTGCTTTTTCCTGTACAAATTAAGGTATCGAATTCGACGTCCTCAATAAAATTCTCAACGAACTGTCGCGTTCGATCCACCCTGTCAGAACGACAGTTAAGAATCACTTCTTTTTTTGTATAAGGATAATCGTATGATTCTACTTTATTTAATATCGCTTTCGTAGACTGAGGCTCATTAGCAGCAAACGCATTAACAAATACATTTTTTGTGTTATTTGCATTAAAATATTTAATTTCAACCGCTCCTGGATCAGGAGGTGCATTTAACATGCCGCGCAGTGCAACGTCTTTTTCAACCCCTACAGCTTGCGCTACACCTAAAGCGATAGCGACATTATCAGGAAATACTAAATAATTAAATTTCCTTAAGTATGATTCAGGTATATCATTTTTATCTACAACAATAAGTTCAGTTTTACGTTTTTTAGCTTCCTTAGCAAAAAAGTCTGTAAACTCATCCTTCATGACTACTAATTTTCCATTTCGGGGAATCGTTGCAGTAAATGCTTGAGCAATATCTTGAAGTGTCGGCCCTAATACGTCCATATGGTCTTCCATAACATTGACAATGACACCAATATTCGCTTTTACTAAATCTTCTTGAAAGACAATTTGATAATCTGGATTCACTGCCATACATTCATTAACAAGCGCATTGCCTTTTTGCTTAACTACTTTTTGCACAATGTCTCTTTGTTCTCCTATGTTGGCGCCTTGCGGTTTTCTAAGGACAGGATATTCTTTCTCTGTAAACCAATACAACATTCTGGCATCAGTGCCTGTTGTTTTACCAATGACATGATATTGATCTTCTCGCAAAATACTATAAATCATTCTTGTAATAGTTGATTTACCACGAATACCATTAATATTTATTCGTAGAGGAATCTTATTTAAACGGTGTGTATGTCGCTTTTTCTCTCTAATTCCTAGAAATAATATCAAAGCGATACAAATGATAATGAGAATCAAACTGAAGTCCCTCTCTTTAAACATATTTTTTCTTTCATTTAATATTATCTTAATGAATGCGTTAAACACTTTAATAAGGGTATGCTATCATCTTAATATTTAGTCAGTTTTAAAAATGTAAATATTCAGTTAAAAATAGTATAAAATTATAAAAAAGTTAATAGAATATCAATATTTTCTCGAATAAATTATTGATTATTTCAAATTAATATCGACAAATTTAATTACCTTACATTTATTAATAGTAAATCGATAAATATTTACTTCTTATTTACATTTACTTAAAACTCTCATGTTAGTTTATAAGTAAACATTGCTATGACTCTAGGAGGACATAAATGGATAAATCTATGGCTAAACCTGTTAAAATTGCAGTTGGCATTTATCTTTCTTTAGTTTTACTGGCTTGTTCTAGTTATCTCATCTTTATTTTGATTGGCAGTCTACAAGGAAATGACATGAGTAATTCTGTATTAGATACTGATCATTGTTATATCAACAACAGTTCTCAATCTTCTCACGAGACAATCAATAAAAACAAATCACCACATTCGACTTCAAATTTTACTGAAATAGAAAAAGAAGATGCCCTATCTTCACATAACGATACTATTAATACTGAATATAAAGAAACAGATACTAACTCTAGAGAATAATACAAGTTAGTATCTGTTTTTATGTTTATATAAAATGCGAATTAATATGTTACTTACTGCTAGACTATTAATAAGTGACATGTTTTTATTGAATTTTGCTGAAATTTTACAACCTAAACATTCGATTTTCAATGCATTTCAAATTCTTAGAATGATATTCATTTTACTCATTATTTTATTATTATCTTTTTAAAAAAACAGCCTAGTCATATGTGCTATCATAGATGTTTTATTCTTTATTCGAGTGCTTTTAAAAATAACACCAATGTTCAAACTAGTATTTAATCTTTTCCCATTATATTTTTCAGTTGTGTAAAGAACTTTTGACGTTCTGGTAATGGGAAAATAGGATAAATATGGAATAAGTTATAACCAGGTGTAAAATCATGTTCAATTCCTTTATCATTTAACATTTTAGAGAGCTTTAATGCATCTGGATATAACGTTTCTTTTGTGCCTATAAAAATAGATATACGACCAAGACCCTCTAAATCTCCGTTAATTGGCGATATTTTATAGTCTTCTATTGGCGTATCACCAGACCATAATTGAATGAAATATTTACTTCCTTCAATTCCTAGCATAGGATCTACTTTTTCATATTTTTTAGCTTCAGGATTATTAAATGTTGCATCAAGAACTGGAGACAGCATCACAATATGTCCTGGTTGTGGTAATTGTGTTTCTTTTTTAAGATATTGTGCAAATGATAAAGCGATTTGACCGCCTGCTGAATCTCCCATTATCGTCATATGTTGCGGATTTTCAACTTCCAATATTTCTTTTTGATAAATATTTTTTAGTAATTCAAATGTTGTTCGATAGTCTCTGTGAGGTACTTTAGGATAAACAGGCATAATCACTCGTGCATCCAATTCTCCTGCAAGTTGATCAATAAAATCAAAATGATTATCTAATGGATCTTGGAACCAAGCACCACCATGAATGTAAAGCACAACATCTTGATGAGGTTCTCTTTTATCATTAACAATATATGTGACAGATCCATTAATACTTCTAGTATGCGCACGATGTTTAAATTCATAATCCGTCCCATCATATTTACCAGCTGTTAAAGGTTTAACTTCCTCTAATGCTTTTTTAGCATCATTCGTATTTTCAAATGTTTTTTTCATTCCAGACATACGAATATATTTTTCAGTAATAAAGCTTTGATAACTGCGTTTTTCTTTTACTTTAATGTAAGCTAAAGTTCCAAGAATTGCAGATGTCGCTACGGTTAATAATCGTTTTTTCATCTTTTGACCTCCTATACTCTATATTATTATATACCTCAGAGTCGTTATATTTTAGTAAATCGCTTATTCAACTTTTAAATATTTAAAAAAGTAGTGATAAGTGCTATTCTAAATATAATTATCAGAATTTTTATTCTATTTTAGAAAGTAGGTTATGCTGAATGAAAAGAAATAAAATTGTGCTGATTGGTAGTGGATTCGTAGGTTCTGCGTTTGCACATGCAGTTGTAGCTAAAGGACTAGTCGATGAACTAGCTATTATTGATATTGATGAAGATAAAGCAAAAGCAGATGTATGGGATTTAAATCATGCTACACCTTTTGGTGATAAGTTTGTAGATGTACATCTTGGTTCGTATAGTGATTGTAGTGATGCTGATATCGTCGTGATCTGTGCAAGTGCAAAATTAGATAAAGGTGACACACGTTTAAAATTATTAGAAGATAATGTGAATATCTTTGTGCCTATGATTCAAAAAGTCATTGCTCATGGTTTCGATGGTTATTTTGTACTTCCATCTAATCCAGTCGATATTATGAGTTATGTTATAAAACGTGTGTCTCAATTTCCTAAGAATAAAATTATTGGATCAGGAACTTCATTAGATACAGCTCGCTTCGAATTTTTCTTAAGTCGCACGTTTGATGTGGCACCACAAAATGTCTATGCGCCTGTTATTGGCGAACACGGCGATTCTCAAGTAGCTGTTTGGTCTCATGCTCAAATTGCCGGTGAACCTGTCCTTGATTTACTGAATAAAGGAGTAGACCAAACCACGTTCAAACAATCTATCGCTTCGCAAACCACTCAAGTGGGATATGATATTTACGTTCGAAAAGGTACTACAAACTTTGGTATATCATTAAGTTTAGTACGTATTGTAGAAGCTATTTTATTTAATAAAAATGTGATTATGAATGTTTCAAGTTATCTTGAAGGTGAATATGGACTAAATGACCTTTATATTGGAACGCCAACAGTGATTAACGGTAATGGTGCTGATCGTGTCATTGAACTGAAATTGGAAGAAGATGAACTTACTCGTTTCAAACAATCAAGTCATATTATTTTAGAGCATCAACAACGTGCTGATGCTCTCATTGAATCAATTTTAAATAAATAGTAATAAAAGAGCCTAAACACAACAATTCATTTATCGTGTTTAGGCTTTCTTAACTTATTTTAAACTCTCATGCATTAAACTTAATTGGTGCTCAAAATCTTGCATATCAATAAAACGCGCTTGTCGATGCATTTCTTTTCCGTCCAAAAATATTAAATCCACTGGAACAGTAAATATAGATAGTTCTCCCGCAATAGCTTCTACATTAGATTGATTGATAACAGCAAAATGGACTTTAGAATAATCATTGACGATATCTTCAATTTGTGGCAATACCGCATGACATACTGAACAATGATTCCGCATAACATGAATCACTACTAATCGATGCGTTTGAATAAATTGATGAAATTGTTCTATACTTTCAATATTTTTAGTCATATTTTCACCTACTTATTTAATTTAACGGTCTCGTTCTCTTATACATACTTATTTTACGATGTTACACTTATTTTTTCATCTAAATCCTCTTGTTAAATACGTTCAACAATAGTTCAATGATTTTCTCTTCAAAATAGAATACATCTTATTAAATTAATGTTATAATGTTTGTGAAATAATTCACATTTTATATTGGAGGAATCAACATGAAAGCTTACATCTATGAAAAACCTGGCGTAGCTAAGCTCGTCGATAAAGAAAAACCAGTTGTTACGGAAAGTACTGACGCTATTATTAGAATGGTCAAAACAACAATTTGTGGTACTGACTTACATATTATTAAAGGAGACACACCTGAAGTTCCTCAATATACTACATTAGGTCACGAAGGTATTGGTATTGTTGAATCTGTTGGTTCGAATGTCAATAACTTCAAAGTCGGCGATAAAGTCATTGTGTCTTGTATCTCATCTTGTGGCAAATGTTATTACTGTAAAAAAGGTATCTATGCTCATTGTGAAAATGGAGGTGGATGGATATTAGGTCATCTTGTTGATGGTACGCAAGCAGAATATGTGAAAGTCCCTTTTGCAGATAATTCTTTATATCATGCTCCTACTTCTTTACCTGATGAAGCACTCGTGATGCTTTCAGATATTTTACCGACTGGTTATGAAATTGGTGTATTAAAAGGAAAAGTAAAACCTGGTAGCACTGTTGCTATTGTAGGTGCTGGACCAGTTGGATTAGCTTCTTTATTAACTGCTCAATTCTACTCACCTTCAAAAATAATTATGATTGATTTAGATGATCATCGTTTAGCTACAGCCAAAAAATTTGGAGCGACTCATACAATTAATTCTAGTCATGTGAATGAAGCAATTAAACAAATCAAAGATATCAATCATCGTGGCGTCGATGTTGCTATTGAAGCAGTTGGTATTCCAGCAACATTTGATTTATGTCAAAAGTTGATTGGCGTCGATGGAACAATTGCTAATGTTGGTGTTCACGGCTTACCCGTTCAATTTGATATCGAAAAATTATGGATTAAAAATATCAACGTTACAACTGGTTTAGTTTCTGCTAATACCACTGAAGAATTGTTGGAAGCACTCAAATCTAAAATCATTCAACCTGAACAACTCGTGACACATTATAGTAAATTAAGCGAAATTGAAAATGCTTATGACTTATTTAGAAATGCTACAGATCATAAAGCAATCAAATTATTAATTGAGAATGATATAACTAAATAATGTTGTGTATTAAATAAAAAATAAAAGAGAAAGATTTCTTTTTGAATTCGTCGCCCTACTATAGCAAAGAGAACTAGCATTGAAAACCTTAAGACAACACCTTTTCAATTCAGTCATCGACCGCCAATACATTAAAAATGCCTGAGACACATATGATGTCCCAGGCTTGTTTTATTATTTAATTGTCATAATACGCTTACCAGGATCTACTGAATCAACATCATCGAATGTTAATGTTTTATCATCTTGATTTGTAATAATCACTGGTGTGACAACACTTGGCGCATGTTCTTTTAAGTATGCTAAATTAATCTTCATTAATGGTTGACCTTGTGTAACAGGTTCATTGACATCAACTAAACTTTCGAAGCCTTCACCATTCAATTTCACTGTATCGATACCAATATGAATTAATACTTCAATTCCTGTATCAGATTCTAAACCGATGGCATGTTTCGTTGGGAAAATCGTTTTAACTGTACCATCAAATGGTGCTACAATTTCGCCTTTTTCAGGAACAAATCCAATACCGTCACCCATCATTTTTTCTGAGAATACTTTATCTGGTACTTCAGATAATGGGATGATATGACCCGTACCTGGTGCATAGATATCCGTTTCTTTTACCTCTTCCAACTGTACTGGCTCATCTGATGTATCTTCAGTCACAGTGGTTTCACTAGGTTTTGTGATGTCTCCATTCATAATGCGTGCCATATCATGTTTAATTTGATCTGATTTAGGACCAAAAATAGCTTGCATATTATTTCCTACTTCAAGCACCCCTGAAGCACCAAGAGCTTTTAGTCCTTCAACGTCTACTTTAGACTTATCATTGACTTCAACACGTAAACGTGTAATACAAGCATCTAAATGCTTGATATTTTCTTTACCGCCCATTGCATCTAACACATCAAAAGGTAATTTACTTGCAGATGTATTAGCTACAGAGGCTTGTTTATCTTCACGACCTGGCGTTTTAAAGTTGAATTTAACAATTAAGAATCTAAATACAACATAATAAATAACAGCGTAAACTAATCCTACTGGAATCACTAACCACCATGGTGTTTTATTTGGAAGAATACCTAATAAAACAAAATCTATGAATCCTCCAGAGAATGTATATCCTAGATGTAAATGTAGTAGATAAAGTGTTAAAAATGATAATCCATCAAGTACTGCATGAATAAAGAATAATAATGGTGCTACGAATAAGAATGAAAATTCTAACGGTTCAGTAATACCAGTTAAGAATGATGTTAAAGCTGCTGATAACATCAAACCTCCAACTACCTTTTTATTCTCAGGTTTAGCTGTTTGATAAATTGCTAATGCTGCTGCTGGTAATCCAAACATCATAACAGGAAATTCACCTTGCATGAATTTACCTGAAGTTAAATGAACACCTTCACGTATTTGCTCAATAAAAATACGTTGATCTCCTCGAATAATTTCTCCAGCTGCATTTTTCCAAGAACCAAATTCAAACCAGAATGGCGCATGGAAAATATGATGTAAACCAAATGGAATAAGTAATCGTTTAATAAATCCAAATAAGAATACTGCCAATCCAGTATTAGATTCTAACAAACCTGTACTAAATGCATTTAATCCATTTTGAATGAATGGCCAAATCCAAGCCATTGGGAAAGCTAAAATAAACGATGTCGTTGCCATCATAATCGGCACAAAACGTTTACCCGCAAAGAACCCTAAATACGATGGTAAGGAAATATTATAAAATTTGTTATAACACCAAGCTGCTAGAGCCCCTATAATAATCCCACCAAACACTCCAGTTTGAAGTGTAGGTATGCCTAAAACATTTGCGAATCCTTTAGATGGGTCTTCCAATTGTGCTGGCGTAACATTTAAGAATGCTCCCATTGTTTTATTCATAATAATAAATCCGACAAAAGCTGCAATGGCTGCTACACCATCTCCACCTGCTAGTCCTATTGCTACACCGAGTGCAAAAATGATAGGTAAGTTATCAAAAATAATACCACCAGCACCTGTCATCATGTTAGCAATATTTTGAATTACTCCATTTTTAATAAATGGAAGATAATGCTGTAATGCTTCACCTTGAAAAGCTGTTCCAATTGCTAGTAATAATCCAGCTGCAGGCAAAATTGCCACAGGTAACATCAATGCTTTACCAATACGTTGCAATTGTCCAAATAGCTTTTTAAACATTTTGATTCAATCCTTTCAATATATCTTTTTTACGCATTAAAAAAGCATGACCAAATAAGCCCATCATTTATGACAAAAATAATGATAGCTTATCTGCTCATGCCTAATCGAATAGTAACACGCAGTTCTTTTTTAACAATTTAATTATACCTATAATATAAAGCGTTTTCAATATCTTTTTTACTAATATTTTACATTTTTTTAATTTAAATATTCATAAAAAAACACTGACAAAAGCATTACTTTCGTCAGTGTTTCGAATCTATGTCTTATAAGAAACGTTTAGCAGCTACAGAGATTGGTGGTACTTTATCGAAGTCAAATTCTTTGTCTTCTGTGATAGATCTGTAAGCCCATTTACCATAACCATATGCTTCTTCGTTAACGATTTGACCTGGTAATGGCGCAGCGTTTGGATCAACATGTACATCAACAACAGTTGGTACATTTTCATTTAATGCTGCTTCAACAATTTCATCAATACGGTTAGGGTCTTTTAATACATAACCTTTACCACCAGCAGCTTCAGCGAATTTAGCATGATCCATATCAGAGAAGTCGATGGCATATTCTAATTCACCAGCAGCTTGTTGTTCATATTTGATGAATGATAATTGTTTGTTATTTAATACGAAAATTGTCATTGGTAAATCGTATTGAACAGCAGTTGCGAAGTCTTGCATTACCATTTGGAATGCACCGTCACCAGTAATTGCAATTGCTTGACGACCTGGGTAAGCAATATTAGAAGCAAGAGCACCTGGAAGACCGCAACCCATTGTACCTAACCATGCTGAGATAATAAATTTATTATTAACATTTAAGTCTAAGTAACGTGTACCCCAAACAGTTGAAGTACCAACATCGATTGAGTATACAGCGTCATCTTTACTGTAATCATTGATAGCTTTCATTAAACGTTCTGGACGAATTGGAGCACTTGTATTATTCATGTCTTTTTCCATCCATTTATCCCATACAGCTTTACGTTTTAACGTTTTGTCTAAGAATGAACGATGAGGTACTGGTTTGATTGCTTCAGTTAATTGATGGAATGCTAATTTAACGTCACCAACAATACCAACATTAATATCGAAACGTTCACCAATTACGTTTGGATTTGTGTCGATTTGAATCGCTTTAATATTTTTCTTAGGTAAGTAATTTGCATAAGGGAAGTTAGTACCAGCCATGATTAATAAATCAGCATCTTGAATAGTTTGGTAAGACGTTTTTGTACCAATTTTACCTAAGTTACCCACACTGTATGGATGTGAATCAGGTAAAACAGTTTTAGCTGGTAATGTATGAATTACAGGGATTTTAGCTGCTTCAATGAAGTCTTGTAATTCAGTTGAAGCATTTTTTGCACCTACCCCAACAAGCATAACTGGTTTTTTACTTTTGTTAATTAATTTAGCAGCTTTTTTAATGCTACGATAAGATGGTGTTGGTAACACTGGTCTAGACGTATCTACTGGACGATTTGTAGTGTCTTTAATTTTTTGAGTTAATAGATCATTTGGACAAATAATAACTGCTACACCATTTTTTTCATATGCAGTACGAATCGCTTCGTTTGTAATTTCAAATAAGTCATCACCTTTTTGAACTTGATGATGGAATACTGCTACGTCGTCAACCATTTTAGAAATGTTAGTTTCTTGGAAGAATTTTGTACCTAATAATGTACTATTCGTTTGACCTGTAATAATAAGTTGAGGTACACGGTCCATTTTAGCGTCATACATACCATTTAATAAGTGAACAACCCCAGGTCCACCAATACTTAAAGCTACACCGATTTTACCTGTTAACTTTGTATATGCTGCAGCTGATAAGCTTGCAACTTCTTCATGACGTACATGATAAAATTTGAAAGTATCTCTAACTGTTCTTAAATTATCTACTACTGCATCAACTGAGTCACCTGGAATACCCCATAAGTGATCAATATCCCAAGCTTGTAATGCTTTAACTAATGCTTCATTTGCTTTAATCTTCGCCATTGATTAAATAGCCCCTTTCCTAAATATACAATTTGTTTCTGTATTCCCTTTAGTAAAACAACTTAATCATAATTGGAATAAGAATTGAACTAATAACTGCTGTTAAAATCATTCCAATTGAGCTAAATGCGCCAGATTCGATGTCGTGTTCTAACGCTTTTGCAGTTCCAAAAGCATGTGATGCATTTCCATATGTTAAACCTCTCGCGATTGATGTTTTAAATTGACCAACCTTAAGTAGCATTGAACCCATCATACTACCTATCAATCCAGTAGTAATGATAAACAGTACTGTAATCGTATCTGTACCTCCAAGTTCTTGAGAGACTTCAATTCCTACAGCAGCTGTAATTGATCTAGGTAGTATAGTTACGATTGTTTCTTCTGAGTAACCTAATAACTTTAACGAACTAAACACTAACACAAAATTCAATATCACGCCAGCCATGACGCTTGAAAAAATGACCCCAATATTTTCTACAATCTTATCTTTATTTTTATAAAGTGGATAAGCAAGACATACAACAGTGGCATTTAATAGATGGTTAATCCATTGACCGCCAATCATGTAATCGTGATAGTTTTGACGTGTTAAAAGTAAAACAATAATTATTCCAAGTGAACCGATTAATGCTGGATTCAATAATGGGTTATTATATTTACGTTGTAATATTTGAGCAAGTTTATACATTACAACAGTTAATAATATCATTAAAACGCCTTTTAATATATCCATTTTTAATGATTTCCTTTCTTAGTATGAGGTTTTTTCTTAGACATTGTTTCAGCAATAAATCCAGAAACAAGTGCCACACAGCTTGTACCAATAATAATCAAGAGGAAGAAAATAATATAACTTGTAGTGATATTAGAAACAATATCCATAATTCCTACAACTGAAGGAATAAAGAAGAAGACCATTGTGGTTAATAAGAAGTCGGCTCCTTTAGAAACCCATTCAACGCGAATAATTTGAAAATGTAATAAAATATAAAATAATATCATACCGATAATACTTCCTGCTAATGGTATATGTAGCCATTTTTGTAGCAGTGAACCTATAATACTAATCGCTACCACCAATACGATTTGAAGAATAATCTCTATAATATTTAATGCTTTTTTCAAAACGACTGACCTCCATAAATTTGTCGAATTTGTTACAGCGATTTTTTAGTCTATATTCAAAATTGTAATCTATATTGACAGATTATAAAAATATTGATTTTATATATAACTTATAGTTATTTTCTATGGAACCGTTTTAAAAATAAAAAATAGTGAGAGAACCTACGTTAAGGTTTTTCACTATTTATAAAAATGAACCGTTTACTTGTTTTCCAATCTCTCAGTCATAAATTTTATCCATTTAGACGTTGCATAACTTAAAAGTTTATCTTTTTTCCAAATTGCTCCAAGTTCCCAGCTCATACCTGAGTCTTCAATTTTTATACTTTTAATCTCATCTTTTAACATCTTGGCAATATGTTCTGGTAAAATACTAACGCCTAATCGTGCTATTACTAAATATTCAATGAAATTCCATTGTGATACATTGGACACTGTATTTGGGATAAAACCAGCATTTTTTGCAGCAGCTATAATTTTATCATTAAGATAAAAGTCCTCATTGAATAATATAAAATCTTCATTTTTCAAGTCAGCCATAGTAACAGATGAACGCTTAGCTAACTGATGTTCTTCACTCACTATAAGTCTTAAATCTTCACTATATAAAGACACATAATCAAATGTGTTCTCATCTATAGGAATGGTCGTAATGCCAATGTCTATTTGATCGTTAACCAAACGATTTTCAATCGATTTACCCCCACTTTCATTAAGACTATAGGTAACGTTTGGATATAATTTATGAAACTCCGCTAAAATATTAATAAATTGTTGCATATCCATCACTGCTGACATTCCAATATTAATATGGCCTGTTTCTAAACCAAGCAAGCCATTAATTTCATTTGGAATATTATCATATAATGCTAAAATCTCTTCACATTTTTTATAAAACACTTTTCCTGCATCTGTAAGAACTAAATAACGCTTTTGTCGATCGAATAAAGGCATGTCTAATTCATTTTCAATATCTTTTATTGCTTTACTTATAGTTGGTTGAGCAATATATAAAGATTTAGAAGCATTCGTCATACCACCTTGATTCACAACTTCCATAAAATATTTCATATGCTTGATATCCAATTGCTCACCTTCTTAAAAAATTCTTTTTTTATTATACATTATTTTTGTAAGAAAAATGTAAATTCATTAGATTTTGAATTCATTCGATAACTTACTCAAATATGTATACTTTATGGAAAAATAATATTTATAAATAAATTATTTTTCATATAAACAAAACTATATTTTCAAATTACAAAAAATGTTATAATCAAAATCGGCTCAAACAAATATGAGGTGATGAATTGAGCTTTTACGAATTTATGCAAAATTTTATAGGCGATGACACACCATTAGGTGAATTGGTAAATTGGATTAATCAAGATAACACTTTTCCTAAAGACGTGAAGAGCCAAAACGAAATATTGCTATATTTTCGAACAAATCCGTGTCTTGAAAACATACCAGTGACTAGTGTTAAAAGAGCATTAGCTGTTTTTAACCAATTCACAGATGTATGATTTCAACAAAATGTAGTTATACATTACATGGAAGTATCATCTCACTAAGGCGCCCTTGTGGCGTCTTTTTTATGCACAAATTTAGCTACAATATATTACGTATATTTCAGAAGTATTACAGTTATTTGTATAATTCATTTCTTATATTGTATTACAACTTTTTAAATAATATTATTATTTTAGATTTTAAATTATTTAATTTTTGAGGAGAACTTAATGAAAATTAAAACATTCATTTTACGTCTAATATTAGCTACGACAATTATTTTTACTGGCACTTATACATATCAAAATGTTGAACATACACATACTTCTAAAGCAGCTGGTTATAACTATTATAATAAATATCAATGTACTTGGTGGGCATATAAACGCCGTGTTCAATTAGGTAAACCTGTTTCAAATCAATGGGGCAATGCAAAAAACTGGTACTATAGAGCTCAACGTGCTGGTTATAGAACAGGACATAAGCCTAAACGCTATGCTATTATGCAATCAACTGCAGGATATTACGGTCATGTTGCCATCGTTGAACGTGTTTACAGTAATGGAAAGATTCTTGTTTCAGAATATAATTATAACCGTCCACTAGCATACAGTACGCGTTATATTAGTGCATCTGCTGCGCGTAATTACAATTACATTTATTAATTGACACAACATAATAAGCCATGAAAGTTTAGTGATGGAATCTCTTCCATTTCTAAATTCTCATGGCTTATTTTTAAGATTGGCGTATTGATTTTAAAATGCGTTCAGCCGCTTCAGTATTCGCTTTAGGTTCTTGTTTGAGTTGCTCAGCAACTTTTGAAATTTCTTCACCTTTAGCGCCTACAACAATCGCTAATGATTTATATTGCAAACTCATATGTCCTTTTTGAATACCTTCTGAAACAAGGGCTCTACAAGCTGAAAAGTTCTGTGCTAAACCTACTGCAGCTACTACATGTCCTAATTCTCTAGCAGACTCAACGTTGAGTAAGTCTAAAGACGCTTTCGCAACTGGTAATACTTTCGTTCCTCCGCCAACAATGGCTAAAGTCATCGGTACTTCAATTGTGCCCACAAGACGTCCTCGGGCTTCATCATATTTCCACGTAGCAATACCTCTATACTGACCATCGCGTGCAGCATAAGCATGCGCACTTGCTTCAGCACCTCGTGTATCATTACCTGTAGCTAGAACAACGGCATGAATTCCATTCATGACTCCTTTGTTATGTGTTGCTGCCCGATGAATATCGACTTGTGCAAGCACTGACGCACGTTCCATTCTCTTAGCTACTTCTTCACCAGAATAATCGCCGCGATTTAAATCATTGATATCAATCTCACCTTCTACCCTTACAACAGAAGACGTTGCATGATTAGATAAGATACTTATTAATATCTCTTGATCTGTTAACTCATTTTTTAGATAGGCTGTCACTGCTTCTAAAATGGTATTAAGCATATTTGCACCCATCGCATCTTTAGTATCAACAAATACTTTAAGAGACAATAACTGTTCATTAGGAAATGCATCTATGTCAATACCACGATAACCACCTCCACGATGGATGATAGAAGGATAGGCTTCATCTGCAATACGTTTAATTTGGTTTTCTTGTTTTTGAATACGTTGTGTTAAGTCTTCTGTATCTTTAACATCATCAAATACGATTTGTCCGATCATCAAGCGTTCACTTTTTATCGTTTTAAATCCTCCAGTTTGGTTAACAAGTTTCGATCCATAACTCGCAGCAGCAACAACTGATGGCTCTTCAACCATCATAGGTACCACATATTCTTTCTCATCTACAATAATTTTAGGTAATAATCCAACTGGTAATGTGCCTTGGCCAATGACATTTTCGATGAGACTGTTTGCCACTTCCTCATCAATAACTGGATTGCTTAATAATGTTTGATAATTCGTTTTATCTAACCACCCGTAGTCTACTAATTGTTTTAATTTATCTTCTCTTGATAAATGACGAAAGTTTTTATCTAAACTTTTCATATTAATGTACTCCCTTTTCAATCATTAAAGCAATACCTAGTCCTCCGCCAATACAAGCTGTTGCGATACCTGTATGTTGATGTTCTTGTTCTAAAGCATTCACAAGTGTTGTAACAAGACGTGCACCACTTGCACCAATAGGATGTCCTAGCGCAATGGCACCACCATAAATATTTAAAATGTTATCAGGTATTTTTAAATGATCCTTAACAGGTATACTTTGAGCTGCAAATGCTTCAGTCATTTCTATAATATCAATATCATTAATGTGTTGATGTGTTTTTTCTAATAATTTTTCTACTGCATAAAAAGGTGCATACCCCATGTATTGTGGATCGCAACCTACTTCAGCGTAATCGCCTACTATGCCAAGAATTTCAAATCCATGTTCTTTTGCAAATGTTGCTTCCATTAAAATAAGGGCAGATGATCCATCATTAATACTTGAAGCATTACCACCAGTGACTGTTCCATTCTCTTTAAATATTGTTTTCAAAGTAGATAATTTTTCGACACTACTATTTGGTCTTATACCTTCATCAGAAGTCATCTCATTACCTTCAGCGTCTGTCATTTTTATAATTTCATTATCAAATTTACCTTCTTCAACTGCCTTTGCAGCTTTAGCATGAGAATGGTTAGCAAACTCGTCTTGCATTTCACGTGTTACATGATATTTTTCGGCTATATTTTCTGCTGTGACACCCATTGGAACATAATGGAAAGCATCCGTTAATCCATCATGCATAAAACTTTCTACAGGATCTTCTCCGTCTTTTAAAATAAGTTTAGGTGCATTAGTCATACTTTCAACACCACCAACAGCAACGACTTTAGCTTCCCCTAACTGAATAAGTTGCTTCCCTAAAATAATTGCTTTCAGTCCTGAACCACATACTTCATTAATCGTCATCGCTGGAGTTGTATCAGGAATACCTGATTTAATAGCAATTTGTCGTGCAGAATTTTGTCCTATACCACTTTGTAAGACATTTCCGAAAATAACTTGTTCAATAAGAGCTGGATCGATATCAATTGATTCAATAGCTCCTTTTAAAGCTGTTGTACCTAGTTCAACAGCTGAATAATTTCTCAATTTCCCTTTATATCTGCCAATTGGCGTTCTTTTAGCACTTACAATAGCGATTTGTTTCATTCTTTATCTCCTTGCCTGTAGTATATATATAATTGTATTTTAGTAATTTATTTTGGTAAAATACAGAGTATTGTATTGTTAAAATTAGACTATTCGAAAGGATGACATGCCTGTGAATATAGGTATCGATAAAATCAATTTTTATGTCCCTAAATACTATGTAGACATGGCGAAGCTTGCAGAAGCTCGTCAAGTTGATCCAAACAAATTTTTAATTGGGATTGGACAAACACAAATGGCAGTAAGTCCAGTATCTCAAGATATTGTATCAATGGGAGCCAATGCTGCTAAAGATATTATAACAGAAGATGATAAAAAACATATTGGAATGGTTATCGTTGCTACTGAATCTGCTATCGACAACGCTAAAGCTGCAGCAGTTCAAATTCATCATTTATTAAATATCCAACCTTTTGCACGTTGTTTTGAAATGAAAGAAGCTTGCTATGCAGCTACACCTGCAATTCAACTTGCTAAAGATTATCTTGCAAACCGTCCTAACGAAAAAGTATTGGTCATTGCAAGTGATACAGCACGTTATGGTATCGAGTCAGGCGGTGAACCTACACAAGGTGCTGGTGCAGTGGCAATGTTAATTTCACATCAGCCTCGTATTTTACAATTAAACGATGATGCTGTTGCTTATACAGCAGATGTGTATGATTTCTGGAGACCGACTGGCCATAAATATCCACTTGTTGCAGGCGCGTTATCAAAAGACGCATATATTGAATCATTCCAAGAAAGTTGGAAAGAGTATGCACGTCGTGAAGATAAATCATTATCCGATTTTGAATCATTATGTTTCCACGTGCCTTTTACTAAAATGGGCAAAAAAGCATTAGATTCTATCATTAATGATACTGATGAAACGACTCAATCTCGATTAACGTCTGGTTATGAAGATGCTGTATACTATAATCGCTATGTAGGTAATATATATACTGGATCACTTTATTTAAGCTTAATTTCATTACTTGAAAACAGAACTTTAACTCCTGGGCAAACAATTGGATTTTTTAGTTATGGTTCTGGGTCTGTGGGAGAATTCTTTAGCGCCACAGTAGTGGAAGGTTTTGAACAACACTTAGATAAAAAAGCACATCAAGCTTTATTAAATGAACGTCAAGAAGTATCTGTAAAAGAATACGAATCATTCTTCAGACGTTTTGATGATTTATCTTTCGATCATGAGATTGAAAACGTAGAAAACGATAAAAATATCTTTTATTTAGAAAACATTGAAGATGATATTAGATATTATCATTCTCCTGAATAATGTATATCACTCAGATATTAAAAAAGATGGGACGACGAACTCAAAATGAATTCGTCATCCCATCTCCCCAACACATTATAAACGCCTAAGACAACGAATTATGTCTTAGGCGCCTTTTATTTATGGTTTAGTTGTGTATAATGGTCGATATAATTGACTCATATTCACATTTTCAATTTCTAACAATTTAATTTTATTATCAATTGTTCCACCATATCCTGTTAAACTACCATCTTTTCCTACAACGCGATGACAAGGAATGATGATAGAAATTGGATTTTTTCCTACCGCTCCACCTACAGCTTGTGCAGACATTTTTGGTTTGTTTAATAATTGACCGATATGTTTGGCAATCGTTCCGTAAGTAGTAAGCTCTCCATATGGAATCGTATTAAGATAAGCCCATACTTCTTGTTGAAAAGGTGTACCATGAGGTTGTAAAGGAAAATCAATCTCTGGATTATTTCCTAAGAAATAGTCATCAAGCCATCGTTTTACTTTTTTAAAAATATATAATTCATGATTTGTAGGAAAACGTAAATGTGTGTATTGATATAAATATTCTAATTGCGTCACTACTTCTCCGTCTGTAATGATTTCTAAATTACCTACTGGAGATTGATAAAGCATTGAATAAGACATATAGCTTCCTCCTTACTCTATTGTATTGTAATAAAAAATAAGAAGCGAGACTGAATTCATTTGAATTCCTCTTCTCGCTCCCATTAATCCATTCTGACACATTTATTAATAACTTTTTAATACTAAGTTTATTTTAATAACACAATAATTCTTAATTGAAGTTATATAATTCATAACCTTTATCTTTAGCATATTCTAATGCTAAAATTTCTAATATATTGATAAACGCTGGCTCATCTTTCACATTTACATATTGGAATTTTAATCCATAATCTTCAGCTGTGATTGATTTAATATCGTCTTCGCTTACACCTTTTTGTTGAGCTAAGCCTTTTTTAAATTTTGTTGTGCCTACACCAGATTTTAAGTTATATTGTCCCATTTTATTAAATAAGTCTTTCGTAATAGGTTGATAACCTGTTGAATATCCTCCAGTTTGACCTACAAATATTGGTGTTTTTTTATCAAAAATAACATATACACCAAATTTATCTTGAACTTTTTCACGATCTTGTTTACTAAATGATAAAGCATTATTTTTGTCATACTTAAATAATTTTTTAAGTTGCTTTTTATTATCTTCTTTAATTTGATCTAATCTTTTACTACCTTTCATATTATACCATCCTCCAGTATAGAGTATTTTTATCTTTTATCGAATTAACATTGAATCATTCTATAAAGAATACTATTTTTCTATAATTTTTTAATTTTTATTTATAATTCTAATTAATTTCTTTAAATTTTGTATACCCTATTCATCCTAGTTAAAACTTTTCTATATTGTAAATTATTTAATGCTAAACATAAAAAATCATTTCTTTTATTAAATTATAATTTATTAGTTATTCTCTATTTATTTATAGATATTTCTATTCTATAATCATATATTATGTATCTCTATATAAATATTTTATAGTTTACATGTTAGGGGAGAAAGACATGAATGATAAAGATTTAAGAGTGATAAAGACTAAGAAAGCGTTAACGAGTAGTTTATATGCTTTACTAGAAATAGAACCCTTCTCTTCTATTACAGTTCATAAAATTTGTGAAAATGCTGGTATTCATCGTACTACATTTTATAAACACTTTTATGATAAATATGAACTACTCGTCTATTTACTTGAAGTCATTGGAAAAAATTACTTTGCAATTGATATTAAGGAACGTATTAATCGTCCGTTTCAAGTTTTGTCTAATTCATTAAATCGTGAAACATTGTCTAGAATCGAATACATGCAAGAAGAAGATAATGAATACAACAAAGTTAGAAATCAGTTTCTTATAGATATTATCAAAAATGATTTTTATGAAAATATGGATCGGATAGCACTTGAAGAAACCATTCCTAAAAGCTTAGTTTTCTATGTTTTTGGTTCAATTATAGATGGTTTTTTAGAGTGGCAAAAAAATGAGGAGACAACACTTACACCTAAAGAAATGGATGAAATTTTTCATAAATTAGTTAATATTAAAACGATTAATTAATGATCAAACAATCGTTATATCGTTTTAGTAAATAAAACCCGTCGAATTAATTCAACGGGTTTTATTTATTATTAATTATTGTTTTTTATATGATTTAATTTTAATTCATTTAACTCGCTAGATGCATTAATATCACAACTACAATCTGTATCACAACCACCACATTTTCCTTGAGTAGAGCGATTAAAGAATTTATATAATGTATACGCAGCGTAACCAAAAATAGCAACAAAAATGATTACGTTTATTAATAAAGTCATTGTCATCATCCTTATATAAATAGTTTTGTTATTTGATAAAATGCAAATGTTAATATATACGCTGTAAAAATTGGATAAATTAATGCTGTAAGTGTCCATTTCCATGATGTTGTTTCTTTACGAATTGTTGCAACAGTTGAAATACATGGCACATATAATAATATAAAAATCATAAAGGCATAGGCAGATAAAGGTGTGAACTGTTGTTGAATGACATTCACTAAACCACCTTCACTAGAAGAATACAGGATAGCCATAGAACTTACAATGACTTCTTTGGCTAAGAATCCTGGAATTAACGTAGCGCCTGCTTGCCAACTACCAAATCCTAATGGAGCAATTAGATGTCCAAAGAATTCTCCAATACTATGCATGAAGCTTTCATCAATCTGTACATTCACCCCATGAGGACCGATGTAACTCAATGCCCAAATGACTACAGAACCACCAAAAATAAATGTACCTGCTTTTTTAACAAATCCTTTTGCTTTTTCCCAAGTACTTCTCCATAACGTTTTAACTGATGGCACTCTATATGTAGGTAGTTCTACAATAAATACGGAATTCTCACTTTTAAGAATAAACTTGTTAAGTAATGTACTTACAATTAATGCCACTACAATTCCTAATACATATAAACTTAGCACTACAAGAGATTGATACTTTTCAAAAAATACTCCTACAAAAATAGCATATACTGGCAATCGCGCCGAACATGACATGAAAGGTGCAATTAAAATAGTGATGAGTCTTTCTTTTTCATTTTCAATACTCCGTGTTGCCATAATACTAGGTACATTACAACCAAATCCAATAATCATTGGAATAAATGATTTACCACTTAATCCTATTGATTCCATTGTTCTATCCATTAAAACTGCAATTCGTGCCATATATCCTGAATCTTCTAAAAGTGAAATAAAGAAGAATAATACAATAATTTGTGGCACAAATACTAAGACTGAACCTACTCCAGCTACAATACCATCTGTAATCAAATTCTGTAGAAATGGCGCAACATGTATATAATGCATGCCTGCCTTTAACCAGTCTGTGAGCGGTCCGCTAAAGAAAGCATCGAGCTGATCTGATAATGGTGTTCCTATCCAAGTAAAGGTCGTTTGAAAAATCAGCCACATAATGACTAGAAATATTGGAATACCTAAGTATCTATTCATTATTATTTTATCGAGTTTTTCAGTTAAAAATTGCTGTTCTTCATTCGGATATTCAACGACACCATCTAATAGACGATCAATGTATTGATTTCGAATTATTTCAATATGTTGTCGTATTGATATATCTAAGTGTTGACTTAACTTCTCTTTAATAGGTTCAATTTGTTCGGAAATGACTGAAGGTAGTTCTCGTTCAATTTCCGGATTGTCTAATAAATACTGAATTGCTATAAAGCGTAAACGTTTTGAAGGATATTCTGTATGTGCTTGAATGATAGAAGTCATTTGCTTAATCGCATCTTCAGTTTCTTTACCATAACTGATTTTGAAGTTACGTTTTTCTTTTGGATTTAAAAAAGACAATTCATTTAGCAATTCCTCCGTACCTTTTCCTTTACGAGCAACAATGGGAAATACAGGTACTTTCAGTTTTCTCATTAGACCTTCATATTTAATTTTAATACCTCTTTGCGTTGCCACATCTACCATATTTAATCCAATGATAATAGGTTCATTTAATTCCATTAATTGTATTGTAAGTTGAAGGTTTCTCTTTAATTGACTGGCATCAATAATGTTAATCATACCTGTAAATGTATTTTTCATCAGATAGTCTGTGACGACTGTTTCATCTTTAGAAATAGGTGATAAATCATAAATACCCGGTAAATCGATTAAATTGCCAATATCTTTCTTTAATTGTCCAACTTTCTTTTCAACTGTAACGCCACTCCAGTTTCCAATGTATTCATACGAACCGGTTAGTGCATTAAACAATGATGTCTTTCCTACATTTGGATTACCTAATATACAGAAGCTTTCGTGCATAGGCTTACTCCTCTAACATAATTAAACGTGCATCACGTTGACGAATGCTTACACATTGGCCATTAATTTCAACAACACTTGGTCCATTTAACAAGCACTTTTGTTTAATACTGATTTTACTACCTACATTTAAGCCAAAGGCACCTAAACGATATAGCATATTTTTATTTTGAATATCAATTTGTTTAACTACATACTTTTTATCTTTTGATGCAGTGCTTACATTTATCATTCCAGTCACACTTTCTATTTGTAATTAATAATCATTCTCAACACTTAAATGATAACCTTTTTCACTTACTTTTACAATCATTTATTTATTCATTTTTCATAAATTTTATATACGATTCATACATTGTTTAGCGTATTTATTTTCTTATTTAGACTATAAAAAAAGCTATGGAAAATCGAACGAATTCGACTTTCCACAGCACCTACCACTTAGTTATGTTAGAACATCTCTGATACGACTTTTTGTTCTAAGAAGTTTAATAAATAGTCAGGACTGCCTGTTTTAGCGTCTGTACCTGACATTTTGAAACCACCAAATGGGTGGTAACCTACAACAGCTGCAGTACATCCACGATTTAGATATAAGTTACCTACATCAAATTCATTTACAGCTTGAATCCAATGTTCACGATTGTTTGTGATGACCGCTCCTGTTAAGCCATAATCTGTATCATTTGCAATATCAATGGCTTCATTAAAGTTATCGAATTTGGTGAAGCCAACTACAGGGCCAAAGATTTCTTCTTGCATCACTTGATCAGAAGATGTTAATCTTGAAATGATTGTTGGATGGATAAAGTAACCTGTTGAATCATCCACTTCTCCACCAATTTCAATTTTTCCTTCTTTACTACCAATTTCAATATATTTTTTAATTTTATCGAATTGTTTTTTATTAATAACAGGACCCATAAATGTATTATTGACAGTATTACCTATTGTTAAATCTTTTGTTAACTCAATTGCTTTTTCTAAGACTTCATCATAAACAGCACTATGCACAATGGCACGTGAACATGCTGAACACTTTTGACCGGAGAATCCGAACGCTGACGTTACAATAGAGTGTGCAGCTAAGTCTGTATCTACACCTTCATCTACTACAATCGCGTCTTTACCACCCATTTCAGCAATCACACGTTTTAAGAAAGTTTGACCTTCTTGCACAACTGCACTACGCTCGTAAATGCGTGTTCCTGTTGCACGAGACCCTGTGAATGTCACAAAATGTGTATGCACAGAATCAACTAAGTAGTCACCAATGTCTTTAGGATCACCAGGCACAAAGTTTACCACACCTTTAGGTAAGCCTGCTTCTTCTAAAATTTCAATCAGTTTATATGCAGTAAGCACTGTGTCTTCAGCAGGTTTCAATAACACTGTATTACCTGCAACCACTGGTGCTAATGTTGTACCTGCCATAATTGCAAATGGGAAGTTCCAGGGTGGAATGGTTACACCTGTACCAATCGGTTTATAGAAATATTGATTGTGTTCACCTTCACGATCTAAGACCGGTTTACCATCTGCAAGTTCCATCATTGAACGAGCATAATATTCTATAAAGTCAATACCTTCAGCCGCATCTCCAACTGCTTCATCCCAAGGTTTACCCGCTTCATACACCATGACTGCTGCAATTTCTTCTTTACGACGACGAATTATTGCTGCGACACGAAGCATTAATTCAGCACGATCTTTGTGTGACCATTTACGCCATGCGTCATAAGCTTTGTTTGAAGATTCAAATGCGTTATCGACATCGTCTTTTGTCGCTTTTGACACTTTAGCTACTAATTCAGATGTATTCGCTGGATTAATTGAATCGAATGTATCATCTTTAATGATATGTTCACCATCAATGACAATAGGAAGCGTTTTACCTAAACTATGTTTTACTTTTTCTAACGTTTTTTGAAATCTTTCAACATTTTCTTGTACAGAAAAATCAATACCAGGTTCATTTTTGAAAGGTACTACCATACTTCATTACCCCCTATATGTTTTTAAGTATTTAAATTCATTCTCTAACCCTTTGTTTCTTAATCATGATATTTTCTATCATTAACTTCATTTTACTATGCTTACTCCTTCATTTGCAACCGCTTACAAAATTGTTTGTTTGACCTTTTATTCAAATACTAATGTAGCCCTATCAATACACTCTATTATATAAATAATTTATAATTTAAATAAAATAAAGTATAATAATCACAACACAATTAACCGACATCTAGAAAAGGAAGTATATATATGAAAGCACTTATCACTGGTGGAGCAGGCTTTATTGGCTCCCATGTAGCAGAATATTTTATGAAACATGACACAGAAGTACATGTTATTGACAATTTAAGTTCCGGTTTTTTAAAGAATATACCTTTTGTGAACAATGAACATATTTATATTAAAGACATCACCGATTTTGAATTTGTAACACAGTTAATACAAAAAGAACAATTTGATTTTGTCATTCATTTAGCTGCTATGGTGAGTGTAGTAGAAACTATCGAAAAGCCAGAATTATCCAATCGTATTAATATAGATGCTACTGTCAATATATTAGAAGCAATTCGAACATATAATCCAAATATTAAAAAAGTCATATTTGCTTCTTCTGCAGCTATTTATGGTCATCTACCCGATTTACCTAAATCCGTAGAACAATCTAAACCATTTCCATTATCTCCATATGCTATTCAAAAGTACGCTAGAGAACAATATGCTAAGATTTATAATCATTTATATCAAATTCCTTGTACTTGTCTAAGGTTCTTTAATATTTACGGTCCTAGACAAAATCCAACATCTGATTATTCAGGAGTCATTTCTATTATGAATACTAAGTTTTTAAATCATTCAACCTTTACATTTTATGGAGATGGTGAACAAACACGTGATTTTGTTTATATCGATGATTTAATCAATGCTATATCAATTGTTCTTAATACTACTCTAACGGATGGTTTTATCTATAATGTAGGCACAGGAACACAAACAAATTTGAAAGCTGTTTTTAAATCGTTTGAAAATGGCTTTGATTATCATATACCTTATCAATTTGAAGCTCCACGTCTTGGAGATATTAAACATTCTTGTGCTGACATTACCCCACTTAAATCATTAGGTTACAAACCTAAATATAGTATTGAAGAAGGTATTACAGCTTATTTGACTTATAATAAACATAACAACATCACTATTTAATAGAAAAACGGTTAGCTTTTATTAATATGCTAACCGTTTTTTACTATTTGAGTAGTTTATAAAATTCTTTAAGTGCTAATTGATTATATTCTTGTGCGTTAAACACTTCATATTGAGATGGTTGTTTTTGAATACACTGTTCTAATGCGACGGTGATATCATCAACATCATGACTCACAAGAGTACCATATTTACCATTACCGAGTACATAGCGGTTTGCTATAATATCTGACGCGATAATATTAACTTTTAAAGTTAATGCTTCAAGTAATACCATTGATTGTCCTTCATAATGAGACGTTAAGCAGAAGACGTCTGCTTGTTTCATGATATAGTATGGATTCTTCCTTTGACCTAATAAAAAGACATGTTTTTCTAATTTCAACCTTTTTATTTGTTGTTCTAATTGAACACGGATAGGACCTTCCCCCATAATATATAACTTTGTATGCGGATGACTGACATGTACTTTACTAAATGCATCAATAAGTAAGTCGAAGCCTTTTTCAGGTGATAATCGTCCTGCAGTTACAATTTTGAAATCGTCTTCCTTAAATGGTACTGAACTTATATCTCCATTATTGATGCGTACGAGTACGGATTGGTGTTGTTTTTCAAATTTTTCAGAGTCATCTAATTTTAATTGATTGATTTTATTCAAATTAATCGTATTTCTGGAAGTGACAAATTTCTTATTCAATGATTTATCATTCATCTTCTGTTTATTTTGATCTTTAGAAGCATCGGATACACATACTAATTGATCAAATTGACTATACAGCGAGAGTACACCTTTTAAATTTTGATAATGTATTTTAACACCGTTAACTTTTCTTTTCATATCTGCTTTAATATCACTATGTAAATAAATCAATTTACGTTTTACTTTTGTTGCTAAAATTAAATTAGCCCAAAACATAGAATACCCACTAAAATCAATCGCATAGTCGAATTGGCTATGACCTAATACTTTTCGCATTTCTCTTTCGTATACTTTCTTCGGATATATCAAATGCTCTAACGTACTTTTTAATCCTCTCTGTCTTACGAAATCGATCCTATACGTTTCTTTCAATGATGCTGCTAATGGAGGTACTCTCAAAATAATTCTAACGTTCTTATTAATACTATTTAAGTTATTTAAAACTTCAAGATTTTTACTTTTATTAGTAAACAATGTAATGTCATATGTTTCATAATCGACATTTTCTAATAAATTAATGATAGACGTTGTAATACCATTATTTTTCATACCACCAGGATAAATTAACACTCTTTTCTTAGCACAGATCTTACGTTTAGGACGCTTACGTTTACCCTCAAATAGTATGTTAATAAGTGTTTCAGTAACAGTTCCATCATCTAGATAGGTATATTGACGTTTAAAATATTGATATTTTTTCTTCACTGAATCTTCATCATATACTTTTTGCTTAATCGCTGTAATCACATCTTCAATATGATGAGCGACAGGACCAGGTAGGTCACGATTAGCAATATACATACCTCGTGATGATTGATATTCATCCAAATCTGGAGTATAGAAGACAATCGGTTTATTGGTTACTAAATAGTCAAAGAAGATACTTGAATAATCTGTAATCATTAAATCAACGATCGCTAATATTTCATTGGTATCAAAATAATCAGGAATTAAATAAGGTTTTAAACGTTTTATTTTAAGCGCGTCTTTATATAAATAAGGATGTACTTTGACTAATACTTGATAATCTAGATGATGTTTAAGTTTTTCAACTTCTTCAACGATATGATTTAAACTTGCCTCTGGTGCATTGACATCCTCGCCTCTCCAAGTTGGACAATACAATAAAATACTTTGTTCTTTACTAATATGAAGATAATGATTCAACTCGCTAATCATGTCTTGTCGATTTGAATTTAAAGTTAAATCGATTCTAGGATATCCAATTTCCAAAAATTCTCCACCATAAATATTTTCAAGTCTAAAGGCTCGTTTAAAAATCGTCGTCGTATGGTGATTAGGACTAATTAAGTAATCGCTGCTTAAAAAGTTTTTAATAATATTTTGAGAACCATATAGACTATTTTCAATGTCTAATCCCATATATTTTAAAGGTGTCCCATGCCATGTATTGATATAGATTTGCTTTGGCTTTTTAATGAAATAGGATGGAAAAGTAGAATTATTAATTAAATACTTACTCTCCGTTAATGCTTTCAAATATTCTCTTGATTCTTTAATAACAAACTCTACATTTTTATAGTGCTTAAATCTTGCTTTATAAAATAGCAATGTTTCGTTATGATCTACTACCCATATGTGTTTATATTTACGATAACGAGGTTGCTGAATTAAACTTTTAAATATTGCATATGGACTATCTGTGATACTTTTTCCATCTCTCACTTGATATAATATCTGATATTCCTTAACATTATTCTTTTTATAATATTTAGCGTAAGTCATTACTTTACTTGTATAAGCAGATTTATTTTTTCTTCGTATTGGCGTAAATAAAAAATTCGATTTACGTCTTAATTGATTTGTAAGACATGTCTTAAGTGTCATATTCATTATCCTTTCTAAGTTGCTTTTATTTCTCTTAAGTTGTTTCATTAAAATGAATTGAACGATTTCAATGATGCACATATAGTAATACACATATTCAGCACTCTACAATTATATCATTTAATTATATTATATAATAAATATTTAATTTCAATACACATTGTTATTTTATATAAAAAATCAACCTTTAAGTATACGTGTTCCTACTTAAAGGTTGGTTACTATATTATTCAAAGTGATTAGGCATATTTATTGTTTCATTTTGGTCAATCGTTCTTATCACTTTTGCTGGCACTCCAGCAGCTAAACTATTCGGTGGAATATCGTTTGTTACAACACTACCTGCTGCAATAACTGAGCCATCACCAATTGAAACACCTGGCGTAACTGTCACACTCGCACCAAACCAAATATTACTTCCTATATGAATAGGTTTTGCCAATTCCCATCCTTTATTACGATCTTGATAATTAAGTGGATGATGTGCTGTATATAGTCCACATGATGGTCCTATAAAGACGTTATCGCCAATCGTAATGCCACCACCATTCATTAAATAACTATTGCTATTGATAAACACGTTTTCTCCAACTTTTATATTCCAACCATAATCTGTGTCAAATGGACTGCTGATTGAAAGTTGTTTCGCTTCATAGCCAAGTAATTCTTTTAAAATCGCTTGTCGTTTTTCTCTATCACTAGGTCGCGTATGATTATATTCAAAGCATAAGTCTTTAGCACGCTGTCTGTCCATTCTTAATTCCTCATCAAAATTTGCATCATACCATTCGTGTGCTAACATTTTTTCTTTTTCAGTCATTGTCTTTTCCTCTTTTCTTTCTATAAATATAAAAAGTATTCTCCCTACGGTTATACGTAGACAGAATACTTTATTATCTTCGTAAGTACTACATACTAAGACGTAATATAGTCGCCACCATTAACATGGATAATTTGACCTGTAATATAAGAACTATCTGCATAACTTGCTAAGAATACATAAGCTGGCGCAAGTTCAGCAGGTTGACCACGTCGACCCATTGGTGTATCTCCACCTTGATTTTCTACCTTATCTTCATCAAATGTTGATGGAATTAATGGAGTATAAATTGGACCTGGCGCTACACCATTAACACGAATTCCTTTTTCCATCAATGATGTTGCAATAGAACGTGTGAACGACACAATAGCACCTTTCGTTGCTGAGTAATCAATAAGATGACCAGAACCACGATAAGCCGTTACACTTGTTGTATTAACAATTGCATCACCTTTACTTAAATGAGGTACTGCAGCTTGTGTTAAGAAAAACATCCCAAAAATATTTGTTTTAAATGTTTCATTGAAATGTTCTGGTTTAATATCTAAAAAGTCTTCATTAGGAAATTGCACGCCGCCATTATTTACTAATATATTGAGACCACCAAAATCGTTAACAACATTTTCAATAAGTTCTTTTGATTGATCAGCATCTTTTAAATCATGAGAATATGCTTTTGCTTTAACGCCGATTTCTTTTAAACGATTGACAGTATCTTCAGCATCTTCATGTTCATTATAATAACCAATAGCTACATCAGCGCCTTCTTTGGCATATAAAATCGCTACTGAACGACCAATACCGGAGTCACCACCAGTAATTAATGCGACTTTTCCTTTTAGTTTACCGCCTGCTTTGTATTCTTCCATTTCAGCAATAGGTCTAGGATCCATGTCTTTTTCAGAACCTGGTTGTTTTTCTTGTGTATAACCTTTAATTTTTTTATGAAAATCTAATAAGTCCATACATCTTCACTCCTTCTTTATTTACTTAACCGTTCCCATTTCTTTAATTTTTAAAACAAAATGATTACACTTACTACTTTTGAATGATATAAAGTCCATACTACAGATGCATGAAATTTTAACATAGAATCTTTATAATATAATTAATCTAAAAATGACTCATATAGAGATAAAAAAGGAGTGTTACAATATGAAAGGCATTCTAAAGGGTATCATTACTATTCTTATCATTTTAGGGCTTGTAAAAACAGTTCAAGATCATGATTTAATGAATGAAGCTAACCAATACTATAATGAAGCTAAAAGTGGTGAACTTATACAATCTATCACTCACCCAAATTTCAATAATTTTAAAGATTTAGATTTAAGTCATTTTAAACCATCTGATTTCTTTTAATATTCATAGCTATCATGAATAAAAGAACAATATACTCATTTTATTTAGAGTAACGTTGTTCTTTTTTTATTAAGCAAGGTCATTGACTAATATACCCTAAGGGGGTATATTGAAGATGGTAGGAGGACGAAAATATGACTCAAAATCATCAAATTACCTTGAATATCATTGGTATGACATGTGCCGCTTGTTCTAATCGTATTGAAAAACGATTGAATAAAATAGATGGCGTTCATGCTCAAGTGAATCTGGCAACTGAAAAAGCAACCATTGATTATCCTAATGATCAATATGAAGTAAGCGATTTTATTGAAACGATTCAAAAATTAGGATATGACGTTGAAACAGATAAAAGTGAACTAGACGTTATAGGTATGACGTGTGCCGCTTGTTCTAATCGTATTGAAAAAGTATTAAATAAAACAACAGGCGTTAAGCAAGCAACAGTCAATCTAACCACAGAACAAGCAACAATCGATTATTATCCAGGTCAAACTGATGTTGATACGCTCATTGGACGAATACAACATCTCGGCTATGATGCTAAACCTAAACAATCAAAAAAAGAACAAGCTTCTCGTAAAGTTCAAGAATTAAAAAGAAAACGTAATAAACTCATTATTTCAGCAATATTAGCTTTTCCATTACTTTTAACTATGCTTGTTCATTTATTTAATATACCGTTACCTGAAATATTTATGAACCCTTGGTTTCAATTTATCTTAGCCACTCCCATTCAATTTATTATAGGATGGCAATTTTATGTTGGCGCATACAAGAATTTACGTAATGGTGGTGCCAATATGGATGTTCTTGTAGCACTTGGTACTAGTGCAGCTTATTTCTATAGTATTTACGAAATGAGTAAATGGTTATTAGATTCAAACACACAGCCCCACCTTTATTTTGAAACCAGTGCTGTTTTAATCACTTTAATTTTATTTGGCAAGTATTTAGAAGCACGTGCAAAATCACAAACAACACATGCTTTAAATCAATTATTAAATTTACAAGCCAAAGAAGCACGTCTTATTAAAGATGATGGAACAGAAACAATGGTTCCGCTTCAAAATGTTCAAGTTGGTGACACCTTACTTGTTAAACCAGGAGAAAAAATTCCAGTAGATGCAAAAGTCATTAAAGGGACAACAACCGTAGATGAATCCATGCTAACTGGAGAATCCATGCCTATAGATAAAACAATTGATAATGAAGTGATTGGTGCAACACTAAATAAAAATGGTGTCATTACCGTTCAAGCAACAAAAGTAGGTCAAGATACTGCTTTATCTAATATTATTAAAGTAGTTGAAGAAGCACAAAGTTCAAAGGCACCTATTCAACGTTTAGCAGATATGATTTCTGGCTATTTCGTACCTATTGTTATTGGTATTGCCGTACTCACCTTTATCATATGGATTATTTTCGTTCATCCTGGTCAATTTGAAGATGCACTCGTTGCCATGATCTCTGTATTAGTGATTGCTTGTCCATGCGCATTAGGACTTGCAACGCCAACTTCTATCATGGTTGGTACAGGACGTGCAGCAGAAGAAGGTATCTTGTTTAAAGGTGGCGAATATGTAGAACGTACTCATCAAATTGATACAGTTGTATTTGATAAAACGGGTACATTGACACATGGTACACCAGAAGTGACTTACTTTAAAGGTGATGATACTTTATTACAATATGTAGCTTCTGCTGAAAATAATTCTGAACATCCCTTGGCAACCGCGATTGTTAAGTACGCTAAAACAAAACAGCTTACTTTAACAAATATAGAGCACTATGAAACATTACCAGGTCATGGTATTAAAGCTACAATCAATAATAAGACATTATTCATAGGCAACCGATCATTAATGTCAAATCATCATATTGATACAGCATCTTTATTAGATGAAATTACCCAAATTGAACAAAAAGGACAAACTGTCATGTTGATTGCATATGATCAGATATTACGTGGTTATATCGCTGTAGCAGACACTGTTAAATCTGAAGCCAAAGTTGCAGTTCAAGAACTAAAAGACATGGATTTACGTACGGTAATGATTACAGGTGATAACCACTCTACAGCTCAAGCTATTGCAAATGAAGTTGGTATTGATCATGTTATCGCCAACGTTCTTCCGGAAGATAAAGCTAAACATGTTGCTCATTTTCAAGATAAAGGTGAAAACGTTGCGATGGTTGGCGATGGTATTAATGATGCACCTGCTTTAGTTCAAGCAGATATTGGTATTGCCATGGGAACAGGTACTGAAGTCGCAATTGAAGCAGCTGATATTACTATCTTAGGTGGAGACATTGCCTTAGTACCTAAAGCTATTCACGCAAGTCATAAAACGATTCGAAATATTAAACAGAATCTTTTTTGGGCGTTCGGTTATAATGCTGCTGGTATTCCTATTGCTGCTATGGGCTTACTCGCTCCATGGATTGCTGGTGCAGCGATGGCATTAAGTTCTGTAAGCGTTGTAACTAATGCATTACGTCTAAAACGAATGAAATTATAAATGAATTTTAAACTTTATACTTTCATAAAAATTTAAAAAGCGTAAAATATGGGTATAGTAATTATGAAATATTCGGAGGTGACAATCAATGATTAATAAAGTCATTAAAGTAGATGGTATGAGTTGTGACCATTGTAAAAATACAATCGAATCAGCATTAGCTAAAATTAATGGTGTCAGAACTGCTGAAGTAGACCTTGATAAAAACGAAGTTCGTGTAGATTATAATGATGAACTTGTTTCAACAAAAGACTTACATGACGCTATTGAAGATCAAGGCTATGATGTTAAAGAATAATAAAAGAGTCCGGGACATAAAGTATCTAGATAA
>NZ_KV827257.1:0-3660 GCF_001836075.1 Staphylococcus sp. HMSC035D11 | reverse complement strand
TAGCTATATTTTTTACTTTGCAACAGAACCAACAAAAACCGTGCCAGAATTATTTCTTATCTTCCCCTCATTTATGTCATAATAATAAAAAACGACTGTGGTGGTGAGATGATGAAAGTATTAATCGTAGAGGATGACTTAGTTATCGGGAAGATGCTTGCTGAAGAGCTCAAGAAGTGGCAGCTAGAACCGATCTTAATAGAAGGTTTCAATCATGTAATGGATGCCTTCAACACGAATGCACCGGAACTTGTGTTACTCGATATTAATTTACCTGCCTTCAATGGTTATCACTGGTGTCAGGAGATTCGTAAAGTTTCTACTGTACCGATTATATTTATTAGTTCGCGTAACGACAGTATGGATCAAGTAATGGCGATGCAGATGGGTGCGGATGATTTCATTGAGAAGCCATTTAATATGACTGTTACAATTACTAAGATTCAAGCACTATTACGCCGCACGTATGATTTCACCACTCAAGTTAATAATTTAACAGTAGATGATTGCGAGTTACTACTTGATGCAGCAAAGCTTAAATTTAATGAAGAAACCATAGACCTGACACACACTGAATTGCAAATCATGCATAGCTTATTCCAGAACAAGGGCAAATTCGTCAGTCGTAATGCGTTAATCGAAAAATGCTGGGAATCAGAACACTTCATTGATGACAATACGCTTGCTGTCAACATTACACGTTTACGCAAAAAGCTACAAAAACTAGGACTTACAGATTTTATCGAAACGAAGAAAAATGTCGGATATCGTGTAGGTGACGTATGAATTTCTTGAAATCAATCCAACGTGAAATTTATATTGTCATCCTTACTTGTGCTTTATTCTACTTTATATTATTCATGTATAATGTGCCGATGCAAGCATATATGATTGGTCTAGGTATTGTATTGTTTGTTTCAATGATTTACTGGGGTATCCATTACATGAACTTTAAAAAAGAATAAACACTACAGGAACAGAACGAAGATTTAAGAATCGAAAACCATAAACTTCGTAATGACTTTATTAACTACCAAAGTGAGTTAGAGTCATATTTTTTAATGTGGGTGCATCAAATCAAGACACCGATTACAGCATCAAAGTTACTGCTTGAAGATCCTGATGAACACGTGATTTCTAACGTGCGTAATGAAGTCTTACAAATTGATAATTACACGAATCTTGCACTGAACTATTTGAAACTCATGAACCAAAAGACATACATGGTCTTTATGGAAGTGAGTGTAGATGAATTAATTCGACCACTGATTAAACGTTATGCGATACAGTTTATTCATCATCAAACAAAGTTGCATTATGAGAAAAGTGAAGCGGTTATATTAACAGATGCCAAATGGGCATCAATTATGATTGAGCAAATATTAAACAATGCATTAAAATATGCACGTGGCAAAGATGTGTGGATTACGTTTGACGAAAATACAAAGAAATTATCAATCCGAGATAACGGTATCGGCATTAATGCGAGTGATTTACCGAAAATCTTTGATAAAGGTTTCTCGGGCTATAACGGTAGAATAAGTGAGAAATCAAGCGGTATTGGTTTATATATTGTCAGCACAATCTCAAAGCGCTTAGGCCATAAAGTAAGTGCTACATCTACATTAAACGATGGTTCAATATTCACCATTCAATTTAAATAACTCCAATCTTTCATTTTTGTAAGATTAGCGGCTGTTTTTGTAAGAATAGATAAAGGCAGCCTTTTCTAATCGCGCGTAAGATAAAGGTAACAACAAACTAAGAAAGGTGCCAGAGGTGAAAAATTTGAATAATATAATTGAAATAAATAACTTAACAAAGCAATATGGAAGTCAGATAGCAGTTAATAATTTGAGTATAACTGTTGAAAGTGGACAAATTTATGGTTTTTTAGGAAGAAATGGTGCAGGCAAAACAACTACTATAAGAATGCTTTTAGGCTTAATTAAACCTACGAAAGGTAATATTAAAATATTTGAAAAAGAGTTCGAAAGTAATAAAACTGAAATTTTAAAAAATATTGGTGCTATGGTTGAAACGCCAGGTTTTTATAGTAATTTGACAGCTAAAGAGAACTTAACTATAAATGCTAAAATATTAGGTATACAAAAAGAAAATGCAATTGAAGAAGTGTTAGAAATAGTAGGACTAGCTTCTGAAAAAGTAAAATTGTTTAAAAATTATTCTTTAGGTATGAAGCAACGTTTAGGGATTGCGAGAGCTTTATTGCACAATCCCGAATTATTGATACTTGATGAGCCGACGAATGGATTAGATCCTATTGGCATAAAAGAAATTAGAAAGTTGATTAAGGATCTGGCTCAATCTAGAAATATAACCATTTTAATTTCAAGTCATATATTGTCAGAAATAGAGCAGTTAGTAGACAAGGTGGGTATTATTCATAACGGAGTTTTGTTAGAAGAAATTATGTATGAAGATTTAAAAAAAAAAGAACAGACAATTTATAAGTATATCAGTATCAGATGAAGAAAAAGTTGCATGTTTGTTGGAAACTAACTTCGGAATTTATGACTATAAAATTAAAGAAAATGGCGAATTTAAAATTTATTCACATATTGATAGACAACAAGAAATTAATAGATTATTAGTATTAAACAATATTGATGTTTTCCAGATGAGAGTGATAGAAGATAATCTAGAAACTTATTTCGAAGACTTAGTAGGAGGTGGCACAATTGGATAATCTACTCCGTACAGAATTTATTAAGTTAAAAAGATCATATATGTTTCTAATAAGTATTTTAGGTACATGCGTAGCACCTTTTATGGTGGTTGTAGCTTCTTTTATTAGTATGCGGACGAAAGTACCGACTCCTAATATTGTATTTAAACAGTTATTTGAAGAAGTCAGTTTATATCATATGCTAATTATTGGACCTCCTCTATATGGGGTTATAATAGCCTATTTGTTTGGAAGAGAATATATAGAAGATACTTTAAAAAACTTATTAATTATACCTATATCTAGAGAAAGTTTTTTAGTAAGTAAAATAATATTATTATTCTTGTGGATTCAAACACTATCTGTTATTGCATGGTTGCTAACTTTAATGCTAGGTATGCTATTGCATTTTCAAGGGTTAAGCCAGAGTTTAATAATTGATTCATTCTTTACATTTGTTATTGGCGGAGTGTTATTATGGATATTATCTCCACCAATAATTATTTTGTCGATATATTTTAAAAATTATGTTCCCACAATTGTTTTAACCATAATAATTACTTTGATAAATTTAATGACTGCTAATTCTGAACATAGAGGATTATTTCCTTGGGCTGCAGTTGGAGACATATCTAGAGGAACATTACCTAATACTTATCCATTTCTATTATCTTTAATTATCATAATTGTTACATCTATATTCAGTGTAATTATATTATTCTCATACTTTAAAAAAACTGATATAAGTTAAAAGGAGGAGAAAAATGGGTTTTATAGAGCAGATTAAAGCATTTATTTTAGGTGTAGTTGAAGGGTTGACAGAATTTGCTCCAGTATCATCAACAGGTCATATGATTATTGTTGATGATATGTGGTTAAACACTGCTGACGATTTAGGAAGTGCGTCTGCAACTACTTTTAAGGTGGTAATACAGTTAGGAGGTTCTGTTGCAAAGTTGAATTTATAATAT
>NZ_KV827256.1:6088-9584 GCF_001836075.1 Staphylococcus sp. HMSC035D11 | reverse complement strand
ACTTTCAATTCAATCAGCTACTGTCTGTACTGTATTTTTAAAGAAATATAAACACTTCTAAAGCTTTTAATCTTGTGTATGATAGTTTGGTCATACTAAGATTAAAAGCTTTTCTTATATCTTCATTATCTTCTAGGTATTTAGTCGTAGTATGCTCTACACAGTCCGTTGCAATAAAAGTTAGTACCATAGACTCATGTTTTTTATAATCAAATCTATTACTATATTAAGTGTAGAGAGACAAAGGAGGAATTAACAACATGATTATCTACAAGCAAAATATAGAAAACGGTATCCCAATATACGAAATCATTACAAAGACCTTCAAGACGATTACGGTAAAAATCGATGAAACGTTTAGTAAAAATGACATCTATAAATTGCTCTCTCTACTAGAAAGTGACGTTGATAACATGAATTAAGTTATTCATCACATTTCAAAAATTAAAAAGTGTTTTTCGTAATTGAATACGAAAACAAACGAATATTTCAAAATCTTTTTTAAAGTTAAGATGCCCCTAATACTCAAAACTTTAAAAAGTCATTAATTATTCAAAAGCTCACCCTAATAAAATAGCGTTAATGTTAGCCAAGAATGTCCCCTTTTGGAAACTTAGAGAGAAACTTTAAGTTATACTAACATTAACGCTATCGTTTTATTTATGCTGTAATTTAGGCATAGACACCAAATTCAAACCACTCCATAGCATTACCAATACTTGTTGCGAAAACAGTTTTTCTCGCTTTTTGAGCACTAACCATGTTCATTTTATCTTTATTAACATTCATGGATATAAATTCTCCACTTGTATGTTACATAATTAATAAATGATTAAAAAATATAAATACTAATAACCAAAAATAAAAATAGTTATCATCAAGAAAAATTAAGATTTCTTAACAATAACTATTTTTTCTTCACCATTTAAACCAAAGACGTTTATTTCATTATGACTCACTTTTTTGAAGGTCACTTCTTCATCTATATCTATAGTCCTTTTATACTTAACATTAAATTGTGTCCACTCTATTTGAAAATACGCTAATACACAATCCACTACCAGTTGACCAGGAACAATGGTTGAATGAAACTCATTTTTATCATTAACAAGTCGAAGGTAATGACTTACTTTATCATGACTAAACTTCATCATTTACCTCCTTTTTTATAAACGTTTGCCTAATAAATATACATTGTCTATTATCTTTATATATTTTTAACTCGTAGATATATTGGATATATGTTTTAAACTTTTTCGTACTTTTATGTGTTAAGTACGCCTCGTATTTTAGCCTACATTTTAATGGTTCAAATTCTTCACATGTTGTTCGCACAAGAAGAATATGTTCTTGTTCAAACTTTTGAAACAACTTAAATTTTGGCCAGACGTTTGCACACATGAGTAAAGGCATCACGCCTTTATACGTTCTTTCAACTACTTCGCAATACGCTCTTACTTCTTGTTCACTAAAATATATTTCTATTTTCTCACAAGCCCCATCGTTCGAAGAGTATCGCATTCCCCATTCCTCCTCCAATCCCCATCGTAGCAACTCCCCGCTTCCAATGTGTCATATTTAATAACCTAGTGATTAATGCTACGCCACTTGCGCTATAAGGATGACCAGACGCAATGGCTCCACCCCACTGGTTGACTTGATTAATATTTAATTTTAACTCTTGAATTGAAGCTAAAACTTGTGAACTAAATGCCTCATTAAGTTCTATTGCATCAATGTCACTTATTTTTAAATTTTGTTTTTTAAGTAATTTGGTTACGGCAGGTACTGGTCCAATACCGAGTCGTTTCGGATTGACACCTATTGTCACTGCATCTGTAAACATCATTCCCTCTGATATTCCGTATTGTAATGCCGTTTCTTGATTCATAACGAGTGCAAGCGCAGCGCCGTCATTTTTCATACAACTATTTCCAACCGTTACTGTTCCGTTAGCTAGTATAGGACGTAATCGATTTAATCGTTGTTCAGTAAGTGTTGGCTTAATACTTTCATCTTTATCAAATAAATGACCTTTGATGTGTAAAGGTACGATTTCATTACTTATACTTCCATTCTCATAATATTGATGTGTGAGATGATGACTACGTATCGCAAAGGCATCTTGTTGTTTACGCGTAATATGATAATATTGCGCAACATTTTCAGCTGCCTCTATCATACTTGGATCTTGACCTTTTGGTGCAAAAGAGGCACGCTCATAAAATTCTGGTAATTGTGTATCATACACTGATTGAGGGCGTTTAATCTTCCAAGGAGCACGACTCGTGCTTTCTACTCCTCCAGCTATATAAATATGACCTGCACCAGCTTGAACCATTCGACATGCATATATAATACTTTCTAACCCTGACCCACATTGACGGTCCATTGTAACACCTGGAATACTCTCAGCTAGACCTGCTTCTAATAAGGCTTTACGAGCAATATTTCCACCATTACCTACGATATTTCCAATCACTACATCATCTATATCAGGTATTATTTTAGGAAAAATTGAATTCATTTCTTCAAATAAGGGCATGAGTAATGTTTCAGGTTCTAAATGTTTCAATTCCCCACCATATTTGCCAAAAGGTGTACGCTTCGCCCATACAATAACCGGTTGGTTCATCATTTAAAGTCTCCTTTTACATAGGCAGTACGCATTTTATTTCGAGCAACTTTGCCACTTTGGGTATATTGCATACTGTCTACTTTTATAAATTTGGAAGGTACATCATATCTTGATAGAACTTTCATAATATGTTGTCGCACAGTTTGGTACTCAAGTTCTATCGATCCTGTATATAGTAAAACCGCTATTTCACCAAAACGTGGATGCGGTTCTCCTATAACCATCGCTTCTTCTACTCCATCAATATTTTTTATCATTTGTTCAATAACTTGAGGATAAACATTTTTACCTCCAATAATTAATCGTTCATTTTGACGACTCACTAAATATAATTGATTATCTTTAATATAAGCGTAATCACCTGTTTTAATCCATGTTTCAGGTAATACGACAGATTGATTTACATACCCAGAGAATATCATATTACTTTTTACATTTAATAACCCTATATGATTCTTGTCTTTTTCCTCTAAACCAATCGTTACATTTTGAAATATGTATCCCACTGAATCAACAGAAGCTTTACGGTTAATGTTATAACTAATAAAACTTGCTTCTGACGTTCCAAAAAATTCAATAATATTAGCATGCTGAAATGTTTTGGCTATACGCTTAAACAACGAAGAAGAGAGTTTCGCCCCACTACTTAAAATAGTCGTTAAATGTAGATGATCGTGATTTATTTTTGTTATTGCATGTAGCATTGTTGGAACGAGAAATAATGCGCTATTTGTAGTTTGTTGTTTTATTTTGCTAACGAGCTTAGTCGCATTAAAACGGGTTTGGCCAATAAATGTTCTCCCTGTATATAACGCATAAATACAAGTGTATAAAGACACTGAATGTGCAAGTGGTCCC
>NZ_KV827256.1:0-5988 GCF_001836075.1 Staphylococcus sp. HMSC035D11 | reverse complement strand
ATACAAGTGTATAAAGACAGTGAATGTGCAAGTGGTCCCGGTGCTACAAGTATGTTTTCTTTATGACGAAGTAGCTTTTCATTTTCTTTGTATGACGCAAGCCAAGATGGTTCATTTCGATAATATGCTTTAGGTAACCCTGTTGTCCCTGATGTAAAACCAATATGTAATAGTTGATGGACTTGTGACTGCTCATGTAAATATGTAGGATATGTTTCAGAATACTTTGTCTTTATCAGTCTATGTTGTTCATCAACAAGATAGTCAATATGATACGTTTCAATCAGTTGATGAATTGTTACTTCAGACCATTGATCATCTAGAAAACAAGGAATACTTCCTTGCTCTAATATTGCAAAATAATTCAACATATTATGTAAAGGACTTTTACTTAACAATCCTACTCGGGACCCTTTCGGTAAATGCATGAAGACTGATTTTAATTGCTGTATTTCTGTATAAAGTTGTTGATATGTCAATACCTCTTCTTCGAACGATAATGCAATCATATCTGGTTGTTCTATTGAATAGTGATTTAATTTATTTAGTATATCTAACATATGACCCTCTCTAAATGTTAACTGGATTAATTATTATATTAACATTATATGAAAAATAACACATAAAAAAATCACTCAAATATATTCATCTGAACGATAATATATTTGAGTGATAGTTTTTATTCTAAATTAGCATGATTATTTTGCATTGCTTCTTCATTAACATTAAAGGCATCCATTAATCCAATCACGACACTATCTAAAAAGATGAGTGAAGATTGTTCAAATAGACTACCTAGTGGCTGTTCAGAGCCTTCTGCTTCATGTTTAGTTCCTGCAGGTAAAGCAATCACTGTATCAGCAACATCACCAATTTTAGATTCTTTTTTAGTTGTTATTAAAGCAATTTTAGCACCAACTGAATGAGCCTTTTCAGCTAATAATCTTAGGTGTTCTGTTGATCCAGAACCGGAAATAATAATTAATAAATCATGCTCTTTAATAGATGGTGTTGTTGCTTCACCTATTGCAGATGCATCTTTTCCTAGTTGGTTCAAACGCATTGCAAAGCTATTAGCAACATATCCAGAGCGACCTTTACCAGCTGTAAAGATACGAGATGCGCCAACAACTTCATTTGCAAAACGTCCATAATCATTATCATCTAGATGAGATAACGTATGATTAATCTCTTCTAATATTAAATGGTAATTATTAAAAGTTGGCATTTTATTTACCTTCAATCGCTTCACGACATTGTTTAGCTGCTTCTACAGGATCATCTGCGTTAGCAATACCGCCACCAACAATAACTAAGTCAGGTTCTTCTGCTACAATTTCTTTAATTGTTTCAGGTTTAATACCACCAGCTACGGCTACTTTAGAATTTTTAATGACTGATTTAACTGTACGTAAGCTTTCTAATGGAGATTGTCCTTCAGCTTGTAAATCATAACCAGTATGAACAGCGATATAATCAGCGCCCATTTCATCTAATTCTTTCGCACGTTTTTCTAAATCTTGTACAGCAATCATATCAACTAACAATTGTTTACCATGTTTGTGTGCTTCTTCAACAGCACCTTTAATTGAAGCATCTTCTGCAACACCTAAGATAGTCACAACATCTGCACCAAATTTAATAGCTTGGCTTACTTCATAGTCTGCTGCATCCATAATTTTTAAATCAGCTAACACTTTAGCATTATTAATATTTTCGTTTAAATGTTGAACAGCTGGTAATCCTTCATTAATAACGATAGGTGTACCAATTTCTACGATATCCACATATTCTTCAACTTTTTTAGCTAATTTTGCTGCTTCTTCTTTATTTAATAAATCGATTGCTAATTGTAATTCCATTACAAACATCCTTTCATATCATAGTCGTAGTAGTATAAATACCCATGTTAAATATTTTTAAACCTTTAAATCACTTCGAATTATTTTCCTTCATTTATAAATAAATTGAGCATAGATATACAATTCAGTCGTTCTTTTTAGTAAAATAGATAGATACACACATTGTATGGTTGCAAGGAGTGAACGTGTTGGAACCCATTAAAGCTGAAGAAGTACAACGATTATTAACTACATTTGAAAACAAACCTGTCTATTTGCATGTTGAAACGACGAATGGTGCATATGCTAACCATTTTGATCAACGTGTGTTTAATGCAGGTACGTTTTTACGAAATATACAAATCACATATGAACATGCGCAACTAAAGGGCGGAGATAAAGACCCATTTCGTGTTGGGTTGAAACTTCGTGATGGAGGTTGGGTATATGTGCAAGGCCTGACGCACTATGAAATCAATGATAATAATGAATTTTTAATAGCTGGATTTAATTACGAAGGACAGTTGGCTGCAACGATTGAAATCAGTGAACAGCCATTCACAGTATAGAGGAGGAAGATTCATGAAAGATGAAAGACATGTACTAATGATATTTCCACATCCCGATGATGAAACCTTCTCATCTGCTGGGACGATCGCAAGTTATATTGAAAACGGGGTGCCTGTCACTTATGCCTGTCTCACATTAGGACAAATGGGACGTAATTTAGGCAATCCCCCTTTTGCTACAAGAGAGTCACTACCTTATATTCGCGAAAAAGAATTAGAAGATGCTATGAAAGTGATTGGTATTACTGATTTACGTAAAATGGGTTTAAGAGATAAAACAGTAGAATTTGAGCCGCATGAGCAAATGGATGATATGGTAAAAACATTGATTGAGGAGACAAATCCATCAGTGATTATTTCATTTTATCCAAAATTTGCCGTACATCCAGACCATGAAGCAACAGCTGAAGCTGTCGTAAGAACAGTAGGACGTCTGCCTAAAGAAGAGCGTCCAAGACTTCAACTCGTAGCATTTAGTAATGATGCACCGGATATTTTAGGAGAACCTGATATATTAAATGACATTAGTCAATATAAAGAGATTAAATTAAAGGCGTTTGAAGCTCATAAATCTCAAACAGGTCCTTTCTTAAAACAATTAGCTAGCCCTGAAGTTGGCGGAGAAACACAAAGTTTTCTAGAAGTCGAACCTTATTGGACGTATCATTTCGATAATTAAAATCATTAGAGGAGGTACAATAAACGAATGACTGAATTTGATTTATCTACTCGAGAAGGTCGCTGGAAACATTTTGGTTCAGTAGACCCTATCAAAGGTACAAAACCTACAACTAAAAATGAAATGACTGACTTACAAAGTACACATAAAAACTTCTTATTTGAAATTGAAGAAGTGGGTATTAAAAACTTAGTATATCCTGTTAAAATTGATCAATTTCAAACAGCAGGCACATTTAGTTTCTCAACAAGCTTAAATAAAGATGAAAAAGGGATTAACATGAGTCGTATCTTAGAAAGTGTTGAGAAACATTATAATAATGGTTTAGAACTGGATTTCGATACACTATATCAAGTATTACGTACATTACAAGACAATATGAAACAGAATGCTGCGGGAGTAGACGTTTCAGGTAAATGGTTCTTTGATCGTTATAGTCCTGTAACTCATATCAAAGCAGTGGGTCATGCTGACGTTACTTACGGCTTAGCAATTCATAAAGATCAAGTAACGCGTAAAGAACTTACCATCACAGCTACTGTAACGACACTTTGTCCTTGCTCTAAAGAAATTAGCGAATACTCTGCTCATAATCAACGTGGTGTTGTAACAGTAAAAGTGTATTTAGATAAAAATTCTGAAATGACAGATGATTACAAAGAAAAGATTTTAGATGCAATGGAAGCAAATGCAAGCTCTATTCTTTATCCAATTTTAAAACGTCCAGATGAAAAACGCGTAACAGAACGTGCATATGAAAATCCACGTTTCGTTGAAGATTTAATTCGTTTAATTGCTGCGGATTTAGTAGATTTTGACTGGATTGATGGCTTTGACATTGAATGTCGAAACGAAGAATCAATTCATCAACACGATGCTTTCGCAAGATTAAAATATAGAAAATAAATAATACCCCCTATATTTAGTGTATGTGTTCACTAAATATAAGGGGTATATTTTATTTTTTAAAAGCTTTTTGAAATTGCACATAACCTGAAATATAATGTTCAATATCATCAATTCTGACTCGATATCCATGATGTTTGATAAAGAAACTACCTAGAATACGACTTGGATTTTTAAAATACATTGCTACTTCTGGATAGAAAAATCCAACACGTTGATACTCTGCCCTTGTATAAATCACATCAATCAGTCGTTGCTCATCTATTAAATGATGAACGATATGTTCGAAACCTGTTGCCTTAGCTTTCTGTATTAATTTATAAGTTGCCATTAACATTTCTAAAAATGTTGGAAATGTCGTTTCACGTTGTTCAATATAATCTAAATGTGTATTGACATTTTTTATACCAAATTCAAAATATTTTTCTTGAGGATTAATTTGAACTAATTCATTTGTACAATATCCTAACCAATGATCATGATATTGCCAATATTTTTTCTCAATGAAACGATCCATTAAATTTTCTACAGTTTTCAACCATAACTCATTTTTATCTCTTTGATATAGTCTCAACAAAGCAAGGGCTGCTTCGCCATCATAATAAATGATTCTGAATTTCTCTTTAACACTTAAATCAGGATAATTCAATAAGTGCGTCGTTTCATATGTATCTTCATCAATCATTGAAAGAATACCGTTCGCTACTTTTTGAGCAGCTTCAAGATATTTAGGGTTATTCTCATATTTCAAATATTCACATACAGCGAATATAAATGAAGCATTTTGTCCCAATTTAATTTCATTAGTGTCTTCCGTATCATCATAGACATATGCTTTATCTTCAACTTCAAGTAATTGATTTGAAATAACATAATCAATTGCTTTTTCAACAGGTTGCAAACTTTCACCTAAATATGCTAATCCCTCTATTAAGGCATATGTAGAAGATGAATGTCTTAGTATATTATAAAACCCAATTTCATTATCAAAATGTGGGAAATACCCATAAATATATTTACCATTATCTAACAACATATTTTGTAAGAAATGAGTGCTGCTTTCAATTAATTGATTAATTTCACTCTCCAAATGAGCTACTTTTCTTAAACCTTTTCTATAACCATTGTCGTATAGTTCATATACTTCTTCATTATCTATAAAGAAGCCTTGTGTATAAAATTTAACAACTTCTTTTCCGTTATAAAATTCACTTGAAAACGCCTTTTTGTTAGTCGTGTATTTACGTAAATAATTATTAATATTTTTATCAGAAAGAAATAGTTCTTTAGTTGTATTATCTGGTCGAATAAAAGCATTCGCATTAATTTCTTCAGGTAAAACGACTAAATTCCATAGACTATCAAATGCGATACCAAAATCCACATAATTTCGTCGTGTATTAATCAACGCTTTTTTCAATTCATTAAATTGAACCTTTTCAGTGGATGTAACAATATCTAATTTAATCCATTCTGGAAACTGACCTGTTTTCTTTTTAAATTTAAGTGCTAATTTCGAAATATTTTGTGTAAGATAATTCGTTTTTTTGAATAGTTTAACTTGGGCTTTGATATTAGGGGCACCCAAACTTAAAAAAACATAATTATTAATTTTCGTTTTATTATTTACTTTAGTTAATAATTTTTCTAGTTTATATTCAAATTCCATAGTTTCCTCCTTATTTATAACTATTTATCTTATTTCTATCAATCCATATCATAGTATTTAAAATAAAACCAGGCCATGAAGGGCCTGGTTTTAAATTTCATTGTGTAAATATGAAGTCTAACTATTATTTTTCTTCATTATTTTCGTTTTTACGACGTCTGCCAACTAAGAGTAATCCTCCAAGTGCAGCAAATAATGAACCAAATAATGTGCCATTATTTTGATCATTATTACCAGTATCAGGTAATTCGTTATTATTTGATTTATCTGCTTTGTTATTATGACCTTTGTCTGCATCTGCATCTGAATCAGCGTCTGCATCTG
>NZ_KV827255.1:0-4392 GCF_001836075.1 Staphylococcus sp. HMSC035D11 | reverse complement strand
AATTTGTTAGAAATTATGTCCCAGCCTCTCTTTAACTTTGAGAATGTTATAAAGAAAGTCTATATTTATAATTCAGAATAAATTCTATCTTCTTTTCTTAATTAACTTTTATTACTTTTTAGATATAAAACCTTATAAATGTTTTATCAGTCTTCATATACAACATGCTATAATACTTTCGCCAAAAAGTTTTTAGTTCTTTCATGTTTGGGATGATTAAATAATTGATCAGGTGTTTCACTTTCAACGACATATCCATCTGCCATAAATATTACTTTATCACCAACATCTTTAGCAAAACCCATTTCATGAGTTACAACCACCATTGTCATACCCTCTTTAGCTAAATCTTTCATAACTTTAAGTACTTCATAAACAACTTCAGGATCAAGTGCTGATGTTGGCTCATCAAATAATATGACATCAGGATGCATAGCTAAAGCTCTTGCTATTGCTACCCTTTGTTTTTGTCCGCCAGAGAGTTGAGAAGGATATGCGTTAGCTTTCTCTTCAAGTCCTACTTTTTTTAGAAGTGCTTTACCTTCAATTTCTAGTTTTTTTAAATCAACTTTTTTTAACAACTTAGGTGCTAAAATGACATTTTCTAATACTGTTTTGTGAGGAAATAAATTGAAATTTTGAAATACCATTCCCATTTTTTGACGCAATTCACTTAAATTTATATTTTTATGTGTTAATTCTTTTCCTTCAAAAATCACTTTTCCATTTGATGGTGTTTCTAATAAATTCATACATCTTAATAATGTACTTTTACCACTTCCTGATGGTCCTATAATTGCTACAACTTCTCCTTTATTAATTTCTAAATTTATATCTTTGAGTACTTCATTTTTATTAAATGACTTATTTAAATTTTGAACTTTAATCACTGGCTTTCATTCTCCCTTCGATTAAACTCATACCTCTAGATAATGTAAATGTTAAAACAAAGTACATTATCGCAGCGATAATTAACGGTGTAAAAGGATCAAATGAAATACCTTGTACAACCTGAGCGTTAAACATAATTTCTCCTACTCCTATAGTAGAAACAATAGATGATTCTTTAATTAGTGTTACAAATTCATTACCTAACGCTGGTAAAATATTTTTAATTGCTTGGGGTAAAATGATATATCTCATTGTTTTAGAATAATTTAATCCTAAACATTGCGCTGCCTCTGTTTGCCCTTTATCAACAGCATTAATTCCAGCTCTAACTATTTCTGCAATATAAGCAGAAGAATTAATAACTAGTGCGATAGTACCACATACTAATGCTGAAACGTCTAAACCTAGAACAGCTGTCGTTCCAAAGAAAACTAAAAATACTTGAACTAACATCGGTGTTCCTCTTAAAAATTCTATGTAAATAGAGGCAATCCATGAAAGCAATTTAAACTTACTCAATTTAGCTAAAGCAATTAAAGCTCCTAATACTGCTCCTAATACTACACCAATCATTGATATTAAAATTGTATTTTTAAGTCCTTTGATAAAAAATGCACCATACTTATCAAAAAAGCTACTATCGTCTTGCATATCTTTAGAAGCTTTGTCCATGTATTTGCTAATTAAATGTTGGTCATTGACTTCCTTAATAGATTTATTGACATTCGCTAAAAGAATAGGTGAATTTTTTGGCACAGCTATGACATTATCTTTCTTTTCTTCATTAAAATTCACATTAGCTATCATTAAGCTGTTATTTTGTTTTACATATGCTTCAGCAACAGGTTTTTCTATTACCAACCCTTCTACCTTATTACTTTTAACTGCAAGAATAGCATCTGGTAGACGATTTAATGAACTAATGTCTGCATTCTCTATTTCTTGTTGCGCAATTTTTTCTTGTTCAGTCCCTTTTTGTGCTGCAACTTTTTTATTAGAAAAGTCTTTTAATGTATGAAATTTATTTTTATCGCTTTTTCTAATAAGCATTACATTGCCCGTTTTAGTATAAGAATCTGAGAAATCAACTTCTTTCTTTCTTTCTGGTGTTGAAGTCATACCAGAAATAATAACATCAATTTTTCCCGTTTTTAATGCACCGAGTAAACTATCAAATTGCATATTCACAATTTTTAATTTTAAGTGATTATCTTTAGCAATTTTTTTAGCTAAATCGATATCTATACCTGCGTATTCACTCTTACCTTTTACAGTCTTTTCAAATTCAAATGGTGCATAATCAGCTGATAATCCTACCCTTAATTCTCCACTTTCCTTAATTTTTTCCCATTTTGCATCTTGATCAGCGTGAGCCATAGGTTCTATATTTATAAAGGTCAAACTAATTAAGATTGCTATGATCATTGTTTTAAAAATATATTTCATATAGCAACCTCCTATAACTTTTTAATTATTATACACAATAAAGTATTAATATGCAATAAAAAATTCGAATAAAAAAAGCATCTACATTACTATAGATGCTTAAATACCTTTAAAATAATATTATTGGTGAGTGATTTCAAATCGATAAATATTATCATTATATGATGGTATAAACTTTTTGCATAATTCATGAATAATAAAAGCACTAATGAATGGAACAATAAAATAACCTAATGCTAATAGAAGAATATTAAATGTTGAATCACCCGGCATTCTATTAAACGCATTAATTGGACCAACTAATCCTGTATAACCAAATCCAGCTGATAATGGTGTTCCTTTTATTCCAATGAAGTATGTTAACAAACCGGAAATAATACCATTAATGGTTAATGGTATTGCAATGATTAAATGTTTTAAATAAACAGGAATCATCATCTTCGCAGCGCCAATAAACAAAACTAAATTGACACCAACTGAATTGACACGTAAAGAACCAAAGAAAAAAGTAACGCATGCAGCAACAATTCCCATGTTAGCAGCACCACTACCTAACCCATTTAAACTAATAGCTGTAGCAATAGCAACTAGAGAAATTGGCGTAACCATTAGTAGTGAAAATGTCACACTTATTAAGATAGACATGATTAAAGGATTAAATTCAGTAAATGAATTAATCACATGTCCTAAACTTTTTGTGATAATTTGTATATATGGCAAAGTCGTTAATCCAATTAATCCGCTGACTACTGGAATAAATACAGGTAAAATAATCATTTCTAAAGAACCAAATTTTCCTTGTAATAATAAATATAAAGCACATGCGATAATAATAACTAAAATTACGTTTATAATATCGCCAATTCCTTTTAATGCAATACCATTGGCATTCATTTGTATAGCTCCAGAGCCCAACATTGCTGATATACCTATCATACTAGCACCCGCACCACTAAATTTGAATTGATGTGCTGCCAGTATTCCAATAATAAATGCCATAAATGATTGAATAATTGTCACTAATTGAAAAACAAGCTCTAATATTGGATGTTGATCTTTAAATAATTTTAGTAGTTCTCCTAAAAGTGCATTTGGAAGTAATGCAATAACTACTCCTGCACCAACTGCATTAAGAATATTACTAAAAAAATATTTTAAGTTTATTCTAGTTCTACTCATAATAGCCTCCATTTTTAAATATTAGCTATATAATATTATATTATCTCATTTTATACAATATAAAATAAGTAGTTAAAAAAATATCAAATAAAAAAGGATTAAGTAGAGTGTTCTACTTAATCCTTTTAAATCCATTACATACCGGCGGTCGGGGTCGAACCGACACTCCAATAAAGGAACGGGATTTTGAGTCCCGCGCGTCTGCCAATTCCGCCACGCCGGCTTAATATATATAAATAAAAAACTTCCCTATGGAAGCAATTATGGAGCGGAAGATAGGACTTGCACCTATATCTTGTTCCGGGAAGGAACATATTCTAAAAGTTGAACTACTCCCGCATTATATCAAATTATGGAGCGGAAGATAGGACTTGCACCTATATCTTGTTCCGGGAAGGAACATATTCTAAAAGTTGAAATACTCCCGCATTGTATCAAATTATGGAGCGGAAGATAGGACTTACACCTATATCTCATTCCGGGAAGGAATGTGTTCTAAAATTGAACTACTCCCGCATAGCACATGGAGGCGGCAACCGGATTTGAACCGGTGATAAAGGTTTTGCAGACCTCTGCCTTACCACTTGGCTATGCCGCCAAAAAAACTGGGCTAGCTGGATTCGAACCAGCGCGTGACGGAGTCAAAGTCCGTTGCCTTACCGCTTGGCTATAGCCCATTAATAATAAAGGGCGGTTGATGGGAATCGAACCCACGAGTGTCGGAACCACAATCCGATGCGTTAACCACTTCGCCACAACCGCCATGGCAGGGACAGTAGGAATCGAACCCACATCAAAGGTTTTGGAGACCTCTATTCTACCGTTGAACTATGTCCCTATTTATGATGGTGGAGGGGGGCAGATTCGAACTGCCGA
>NZ_KV827254.1:0-4134 GCF_001836075.1 Staphylococcus sp. HMSC035D11 | reverse complement strand
TTATACTATAAATTCAACTTTGCAACAGAACCTCTTGTTTTAATATTAAAATCTCAGAATAATTGATCACCATAAGTTTTCAGACGCTGTGAGAAGCTCTCATTTGCATTGAAAAACCGTTTATTAAAACAAATCATCGTTATCGTGTTTAATTCTATAAACAGTTTGTCTTGTAATATTCACTTCTTTCGCAATTTTACTAATCGCTTTGCCTTCCTCTAACATTTCTACAACACGATGATAGATAACACGTTTTTGAGGATCTTTCGCATTGGGAGAATATAATAAAGGTCGTCCTTTATATACGCCTTTCTCTTTCGCAACTTGAATCCCTTGAGCTTGTCGACGTTTACTTTCATTTCTTTCTTGTTCTGAAACCATTGCTAATATCTGTATAATTAAATCTTTCATAAATTTATCTAATAATGGATTACCAATGACTTCATTCATCATTGGTAGACTGGTAATCATCAATTGTACTTCTTTCTCTTTAAGATAATTAACGGTATTAATGACTTCATCATAATTACGACCTAAACGATCAATTGATTCCACGACAAAACGATCTCCCATTCTCACAAAGTTCAATGCTTCTTGAAAGACGGGTCTGTTTTCTATAGATTGACCTGATTGTTTTTCTGTAAAAATTTTTTCAGCACCAAATGTTTTTAAATTTTCAAGTTGTCTTTCTAAATTTTGATCTACTGATGATACCCGCGCATAGCCCACAATCATTTAGTTTCACCTCATAATTAATATACACCCTAATCATACATTTTAATTGCTGTAATTTCAACAATTCATTTTGTATGATTAGGGTGTACTCAAAGTGTACATATCTATAATTAAAACTTACTAAAAATAAATATAGATTTTTTCTTTGTAACAGAACCGTTCATTTGAAGGTCATCTCTATCATAAATATTTAAATTAACTAAAAATTTTAATCATCTGTTTAATACTTATGAAATGTATTTACGGTAGGTATTAAAATTGATGAAATTTATATAAGTGCTTTCAATGAAAATGACCGTTTATTTATCCTCCTGATTTAAGGAGTTAGAAATTTCGAAAACGATTCTTTCCATTTGTTGCATTTGTTCCATGTCCAGATATTTAATACATTATAGAAAACCAAAGACCATCACTAATTAAACGCAGTTTTAAAATTTCATCAGGATTGCCTTCGTCTTTAAAATGGGCCTCTTTTAATATAAGTTCTACTCTTTCATACCTAACTCTTTCAATGCCATCGTTTCATACGCCGATTCTCCTGATTCCATAGCAAACTCAGCGATAAACATTGGGAATACTGCATTGAGTTCTATTATATGCTCTTTCATTCGTGGCCATATTTCACCTCCAGCTTTACCGTATGCTGTTATAAGTTGCTCTAATCCTTCGTCGTCGAATACACGATGGTGTCCTATAAAGTCCATTGATGGGTCGGAGTGGGTTGCTTCAGTCCAGTCTATGAGACCTGTGACGTTTGCTTGGTTATCTACCATTATATGTCCTGGATGTAAGTCCCCATGTATCATGGTCGCATGTCGAGGCCATAGTTCGTCGTTTTCTAACCATTGTTTCCATCTGTTCCATAATTCATCTGATACGCCATAAGTTTCTTTAACTTTATTCATTCTTCTTTGAAAGTCATTTTTTATTTCTTGTATGGTTTTGATATTTATATGCTGAACGTTAATGTTTTCTTCTGGTATGTTGTGTAAATCTACGAGTGTTTCAGCTAATGTGTTAATAAAGTTTTCTGGTAATGGTTTGTGTTCAATTTCCCATACATAATTTTGTATTTCTGGATCTATTGTGGCTGCGGGTTTACCTGTAAGTTTTGGGTAAGCAATAAGGTCTTTTGCATGTACTTTCCACTTCGGTATTTCAAATGAAACATTCTTCTGTAAGAAGTCTACCGTTTGTTTTTCGGGTTTTGTTCGTTTATAAACGTCAGGTCTTCTTGGTAGTCTCAAAACCCATTCTACTCCATGTTTATCTTTTCCAAATGCAACTTGAAAATCAAGTCCCGATTCATTCAATGAGATTGTTTGAGGTTGGATGTGTAATTGATATTTTTCTGCACATTTAATAATTTCATTATGTCGAGTCATTTTATTGGATCCTTATTTCTATTATATTTTTCTTGTGAACGTATTTTTTATATTGATATAAATGAACCTAATATTCAATATAAATTAGTGTATAGTTTTTAAGTTATATCATGAATAGATTGTCCTGTTAATTCCCATTTTTTATCTGATACATGTTTAACAAACCTTGTATCATGTGATGTAAACAAAATGATTCCAGGATATTTATTCATAAACATTTCTAATGCTTCTAATGTTTTAATATCTAAAAAATTAGTTGGTTCATCCAAAATTAACATATTCGCTTTCGTTGAAAATAATACTGCTAACGATAATTTCGTTCTTTCCCCACCACTCAAAACATTACAAGAACGATCAAGTGCTTCATTTAAACCCAAGTTATTTAAAATAGCTCTACTGAATGATTCTGATGAATCCGTTTCATCCATTAAATATTGCAATAATGAAACGTCACGCATGTCTTCATAAGCAAGTTGACGATAGTATGCCATTTGCACTTTAGGAGAACAATCAATTCCCTCTATTTGGTGGTAAATAGCTTCAAGTAAAGTTGTCTTACCTACACCATTTGCACCTACGAGCGCTATATTTTTGCCATATGGTATTTGGAATCGTACTTGTGTTAGCAGTTTTTGACTTCCTTTAACCAATGTTAGATTTTGTGCAATGATTGGATAATTATTATGGATATCATAAATTTTATTTTGTGGGAAATTGAATTCATGATAACTTTGTGGTTTTTCAACTTCTTCCAAATGTTCCATTCTTTTTTCAATATGCTTAGCTTGTTTTTGAGCAGCCTTCTCAACCGTGCCTTTTTGTTTTGATGCACTTAAACGATCTGGTGCTATACTTTTGTTTTTTTGTTTTGATGATGCTTGTGCCATTTGTTGCGCTTGATTTCGTTTAGCTTTACTGGCTTGGGACAATCTTTGTTTTTCACTTATATACTGTTCATATTGACGTTGTTGTTCTAACTGTTCTTGTTCATATTGATTTTGATACTGTGTGTAATTACCTTTAAACACTCTTATTGTGCCATCTTCTTGTATATCCCAAATTGTGTCAGCAATTTGGTCTATAAGTGCTCTATCATGACTTACTATAATTAAAGTACCATAGTAATATTTTAAAATATTTTTCAGATAATCTTTACCAATTTTATCCAAGTGATTTGTAGGTTCATCTAAAAGTAATATCGGACTATAATTTGATATGACATTAGCTAATTTATATTTTGCTTTTTCACCACCACTCATACTGTCGGTTGTATGCATAGGTATATGGAGTTCACTCATTAAACTACCGTCTAACGTGTTAAAATCATTTTCCACATCCATGTTAAGCTGTTCAAAATATTGAATTTCGCCAACCGTTTCAACTGTTCCAGATTCTGGTTTTGTTTTTTGAGCAATCATATTTAGTAATGTGGTTTTGCCAGTACCATTACCCCCAATAAGTGCTATTTTTTCAAATTGGTAAGCGTAAAGATGACCGATGTTAAGTGATCGTAAATCTGTCAATTTATGATTGATTTGGTTAAATTTAATTGTATATTGTTCCATATTTATACACTCCTTGTATATTTAAAGGACGTGTACGCAAAAAAATGAGACAGGCTACTCCCGTCTCATTCACATTACACTTTCAAACACTTAAAAATTTATTATGATGTTTTAGTATTTGAAAGCGTTTATTATTCCTATCGAAGGATAAAAAATGACATAAGTCATCCTATGAGTGTGTATTGCGGACAAGCCTTTTTGAATTAATTTAGTTTTGTATTCAAAAAGGTTTATTTGAGTCTCATAGAAGCTGTCATTTTAATCCTCCTTCATCGATAAAATAGTAATGTTAATATAACATTTTGTTGGTTTTTTTACAATATATCTCTAAGTAGAAAGATTATATAACAAAAGTATAAAAATACAATTTTAGATTGATTATACATCTCCTTAATTTAGAGTGTACTCATAAAATACGGTTCTGTTGCAAAGTTGAATTTATAATATAA
>NZ_KV827253.1:0-366 GCF_001836075.1 Staphylococcus sp. HMSC035D11 | reverse complement strand
TTTGTATAGAAATAAAAGGTCCTAATGCAGCAGCTATGTTTATGAGATAGTACCTTATATTAAATACTAATCGTTTTCTTGATGTTTCAGAGTATAAAGTTAATAAGGTTTTATATGTAGGAGAGAGTAAACTACTTGCTATAGTATTAATTATAGTAAAGAATAAAAAACCATAATAACTATGTATGTATGGAAATATTACAAAGCTGATAAAAGCTGTAAAAATACTACATAGTATAATTTTCTTCTTATTTACTGTACTTAACATCGGAGCTAATATAAAACTGATGATTAATGCTGTACACCCGGAAGAAGATAAAATAATCCCTATCTCTAAACTAGAATATGAAAATTCCTGAATTAAAT
>NZ_KV827252.1:5903-37048 GCF_001836075.1 Staphylococcus sp. HMSC035D11 | reverse complement strand
GTGAGGTCTCTTTTTTTATGTCGAAATTTAGAAAAAGTGCTTGGAGCTAATGAATTGAGAAGAGATTAAACAACAGAAATTGTAGCGTTTCTTTTATTTTTTTAAATTATCTATTAAAATAGGAGATATTTAAAGATATATGAGGAGAGGACTTAATTGAAATTACCTATCACTCAAAAACTTGATGATTTAATTCATCATTATGCTATCTCATTACATGTTCCAGGACATAAAAACATGACTATCGGTTATTTAGATGCATTATCTTTGAAAATGGATATGACTGAAATCACGGGTCTAGATGATTTACATCATCCAGAAGATACTATTTTAGAAAGTATGAATCGTGTGAATAAGCATCCTAATTATGATGCTTATTATTTAGTTAATGGTACAACTTCAGGCATTTTATCAGTTATACAAGCATTTACTCATATAAAAGGTCGTTATCTAATTAGCCGTAATGTACATAAATCAGTTTTTAATGCTTTAGATTTAACTCAACAGTCTGCAGATATTTTGCCTATGTACAGAAGTGATAAAAGTTACCAGTATTTAGCGCCTTTGATAGATACTAAAATGTTACGACATCAAAAACTCGCTGTCGTTACTTATCCAAATTATTATGGAGAATGCTTTGATATCAAACAGTGTGTTAAACAATTTCACGATTACAATATACCTGTTTTAATTGATGAGGCTCATGGTGCCCATTTTAATTTGAAACACTTTCCTAAATCAGCTTTAGAATCAGAAGCTGACTATGTTGTTCAATCGTATCACAAAACTTTGCCTGCGCTTACTATGGGATCAGTATTATTTATTCATAAAAATGCACCTTTGAAAGATGAAGTTATTAAATATTTAGGTATTTTTCAAACTTCTAGTCCATCTTATTTAGTAATGTCGAGCATTGAACTAGCGCATCAATTTTATAATTCTTATGACAGTAGTCTCTTTTTCGAAAAAAGAAAACAATTTATTGAAACGTTAAGACAACAGCATTTTGAAGTTATTGAAGTTGAGGATCCATTAAAGCTTATTGTTCGAGCAAATGGGCATACGGGTTTAGAAGTACAACGTTATTTTGAAAAGAATCATATTTATATTGAATTAGCTGATGATTATCAAATACTCATTGTCTTACCATTATGGCATTTTAATGATAGATATCCTTTCAAAACATTACTGCATAGAATAAAAACTATAAAATTACCTAAAAAAGCAAAAGAAAAGCTAGAGCCGGTTTTATTGCCGCTAGAAAAAAGTGTTTATGTATCAAAGTATATTAATCATGCATATTGGATAAATATTAATAAAGCACAAGATAAAGTATTAGCTCAACATATTGTGCCTTATCCTCCTGGAATTCCTGTGTTTTGGAAAGGAGAAAAAGTGACTAAAAATATGATAAAATTGATGCAATATTATCTTTCACATAGTGTACGTGTTGAAGGTATTAAAAATGATAAAATATTAGTTAAGGATGAATAATATGGCTGCATTTATAACATTTGAAGGGCCTGAAGGTTCTGGGAAAACTACAGTGTTAAATCAGATTAATAAGTTGTTATCTGAAAATTATAATGTTATTTCTACTCGAGAACCAGGTGGGGTATCTACGGGGGAAGAAATACGTAATATCTTACTAGATGGTGAAAATATTGATATACGTACAGAAGCATTGTTATTTGCAGCATCTAGAAGAGAACATTTGGTTGAAAAAGTGATACCCGCTTTAAAAAATAATAAAGTAGTCTTATGTGATCGATATATTGACAGTTCTTTAGCATATCAAGGGCATGCACGGGGTATAGGTATAGAAGAAGTTAAAAAAATAAATGAATTTGCAATTAATGGACTTTATCCAGATTTAACAATTTATCTTGATATTGATGCTGAAGTGGGGAGAGAACGAATACTAAAAAATCAAAGAAGTCAGAATCGATTAGATAAAGAAACACTAACTTTTCATCAAAAAGTAATTGAGGGATATAAAACATTAATTAAAACTAATCCTGAGCGTTTTAAAGTAATTGATGCTACACAAAACATCGAAAGTGTCGTAAGTGATACGTATGAGATCATTTTAAGTTACTTAAAAAACTTATGATATAATAATATGGAGAGGTGTATTAAAATGAAAATGATTATAGCGATCGTTCAAGATCAAGATAGTCAAGAACTTTCAGACCAACTCGTAAAAAACAATTTTAGAGCTACTAAACTAGCAACAACTGGTGGCTTCTTAAGAGCAGGAAATACAACATTCTTATGTGGTGTAGATGATGAACGTGTTGATGAAGCGTTAACCGTCATTGATAATACGTGTGGTAATAGAGATCAACTTGTTTCACCAATGACGCCAATGGGTGGTAGTGCAGACTCTTACATACCTTATCCTGTTGAAGTTGAAGTTGGAGGCGCTACAGTATTTGTAATGCCAGTAGAAAAATTCCACAGATTCTAAGCTTAATTTAACAATTAAATAAAGTTTTAAAAGATAATTTTCAAAGAGCCTGAAACATATTTTTTATGTTATCGGCTCTTTATCATATACATCATAATTAATTGCTAAATGATAAATGCGACTGAAAAATTTAATGATATAATTTTAAAATGAACTATGAATAGGGAGTATGCAAATATGGAGGAATTACAAAAATTAGCTAATGCTTTTCATTCGAATAAATTATCACATGCCTATTTATTTGAAGGTGATGATGCACAATCAATGAAACATGTAGCAATGGAATTTGCACAACTTATTCTTTGTAATAGAAATGAACAATGTGAGTTGAAATTGCGTAATTTTAATCATCCTGATTTTACATATATATCCTCTGAAGAATCTACTATAAAAAAAGAACAAATTGAACAACTTGTACGCCAAATGAACCAATTACCTATTGAAGGTACATATAAAGTTTATATCATAGAAGACTTTGAAAAGTTAACAGTTCAAGGTGAAAATAGTATCTTAAAATTTTTAGAGGAACCTCCAGAAAATACTATTGCAATTTTAATTTCTACTAAACCAGAACAAATATTAAATACGATTCACTCTAGATGTCAACATATGTATTTTAAACCGAGTGACAAATCGCATTTTATCGATAAACTTGTTGATAATGGTATGAATCGGGCTATTGCTGAAATGTTAAGTTCATATACGACACAAATTGAGGTAGCCAAAGACCTTAATGAAGAGTATGATTTAATTGAATTAAGAAAAGTAATCGTTCATTGGTGCGAATTATTATTAACAAATAAACCAATGGCCTTGATTGGTGTTATTGATGTGTTAAAAAATGCTAAAAATCGAAAACTACAACTTCTTACTTTGTCTGTTATCAATGCTTTTTTTGAAGATATGATGCATGCTAAAGTCGGAATTGAGAACAATTTCATTTTTACTGATCTTAAACCACTAATTAAGGAATACACAACACGATTAACACTTAATCAAATGATATTAATGTATGATCAAATTACAGAAGCACATAAAAAATTGATACAGAATGTGAATCCGATGCTCGTATTTGAACAAATCGTAATTAAAGGTGTGAGTTAAATGCCAAATGTAGTAGGTGTGCAATTTCAAAAAGCAGGTAAATTGGAATATTATGCGCCGAATGATTTAAAATTAGACAGTGAAGACTGGGTTGTAGTCGAATCTAAACGAGGCATTGAAATAGGTATAGTAAAGTTAGCTTCAAAATGTGTAAATGATGAAGATGTGACATTACCGTTAAAAGATATTCTACGTATTGCAACTGAAGAAGATATACAACAATACAATCAAAATGAAGAAGATGCAGAGCAAGCACTAATTTTATGTAAACAGTTAGTGAAAGATCAAGATCTAGATATGCGCTTAGTGAATTGTGAGTATACTTTAGATAAATCGAAAGTCATTTTTAATTTTACTGCTGATGATCGTATCGATTTTAGAAAGTTAGTGAAAGTATTAGCTCAAAATTTAAGAACACGTATTGAACTTAGACAAATTGGCGTTCGTGATGAAGCAAAACTCCTAGGTGGAATTGGGCCATGTGGACGTTCATTATGTTGTTCAACATTTTTAGGAGATTTTCAACCGGTATCTATCAAAATGGCAAAAGATCAAAATTTATCATTAAATCCAACTAAAATTTCTGGTGCATGTGGACGTTTAATGTGTTGTCTTAAATATGAAAATGATTATTATGAGGAAGCTCGTGCACAATTACCAGATGTAGGCGATGAAATTCATACACCGGAAGGTACTGGACAAGTTGTAGGTTTAAATATATTAGATATTTCGATGCAAGTGAAGATTGATGGTTTAGAGCAACCTTTAGAATATAAAATGGAGGAATTAGCTACATTTAATTAAGGAGAGTGTCTTTCTTTTGAATCGCAATGATTTATTCGAAAAAATTGTAAAATTAGAAAGTAACGTTAATGTATTAACTCAAGAGATGACTGAACTTAAATCTTTAGCTATTCAATTGATAGAAGAAAATGTAACGTTACAAGTAGAAAACGATAATTTAAAAGCGCTAATGGCTAAAAGTGAACAAGATGTTGAATCAACAAAAGTCAATAGTGAAAGTCAACATAATAAAAAATCAAATGAAAATGACTTTAAAAGTGCAATTAAAAATGTAAAAAAACCTTTACCAAGTAAAGACAATTTAGCTGTTTTGTATAGTGAAGGTTTTCATATTTGTAATGGCGAATTATTTGGTAAACATCGTTATGGTGAAGATTGTTTATTATGCATGAATGTTTTAAATAGTTAAATCCATAACAAAGAATGATAAATGGATGGTATAATTTTAATTTTTAGGAGAGATGAATTTCAACACAATAAAATTTCAGATTTTGTGTTGTGATACATCTCTTTTTTAGGAGATAACATATATGTTGAAGGAACAAGAAAGATTAGATGATTTAATTAAGGAGAACTTAAAAATCATTCAAAATGATGAGGTGTTTTCTTTTTCTACTGATGCACTTTTATTAGCACATTTTACTAAAGTACGAAAAAATGATAGCATTCTAGACTTGTGTGCCGGAAATGGTGTTATTGCTTTATTATTATCTGCAAAAAGTCATCAAAAAATAGAAAGTATTGAAATTCAAGAACAGTTGGCAGACATGGCTCAACGAAGCTTTAAATATAATCGATTAGAAGAGCGTTTATCTATGCATAATATGGATTTAAAAGATGTGTATCAAACGTTTAAACCCTCTCAGTTTACATTAATAACCTGTAACCCGCCTTACTTTAAACGTAATCAACTTCATCAACACCAAAAAGAAGCACATAAAATAGCACGACATGAAATTATGTGTAGTTTAGAAGATTGCATGTTTGCAGCACGGCATTTATTAAAACAGGGTGGACGTCTAGTTATGGTTCATCGTGCTGAACGACTTATGGATGTATTAACTGAAATGAGACAAGCTAATATCGAACCTAAACGTATTGTATTTATTTATAGTAAGCATGGTAAATCAGCAGTCACTATTGTTGTTGAAGGAAGAAAAAATGGTAATCAAGGTCTAGAGATTGCACCACCATTTTATATTTACAATGAAAATGGCGAATATAGTGAGCAAATGAAAGAGGTTTATTATGGGTAGTCACTTTGTATATATCGTACGTTGCAGTGATAACAGTTTATATACAGGGTATACGAATAATATTGAGGCACGTATAAATAAACACAATGCTGGGAAAGGTGCTAAATATACAAAAATAAGACGTCCGGTAGTGTTAGTATATCAAGAAATGTACGAGACAAAATCAGAAGCTTTACGTAGAGAATATGAAATTAAGACATTTACAAGACAAAGAAAACTAAAATTGATTGAGGAGGGATAATATGGCAACTTTATACTTAGTAGGGACACCGATAGGTAATTTAAGTGACATTACATTTCGAGCAATCGAAACGTTAAAACAGGTAGATATCATTGCGTGTGAAGATACGAGAGTAACTAAAAAGTTATGTAACCACTATGATATTACTACTCCATTAAAATCATATCATGAACATAATAAAGAGCAACAGACAGATTATTTAATTCAATTACTTAAAGAAGAAAATAATATTGCGCTTGTATCAGATGCAGGGTTGCCGTTAATTAGCGATCCAGGATATGAACTTGTTGTTGAAGCACATAAACATAACATTGCTGTAGAAACCATTCCAGGACCTAATGCAGGATTAACTGCACTAATGGCAAGTGGTTTACCTTCATTTACATATACTTTTTTAGGCTTCTTGCCACGAAAAGAAAAAGAAAAAGTGAATATTTTATCTCAACGAATGTATCAAGATAGTACTTTAATCATTTATGAGTCTCCATTTAGAGTGATTGATACACTAAAAGCGATTATTAAAGTAGATTCAAGAAGACGTGTAGCAGTAGGTCGTGAACTTACTAAAAAATTTGAACAAGTGGTTATGTTTGAAGTATCACAATTATTAGAAGCAATTGAAAATCAAGAGATTCCACAAAAGGGAGAATTTGTGATTTTAATTGAGGGGGCCAAAGCTCAAGAAACAAAACAATGGTTTGAAGATGTAACGATTATAGATCATGTTAATCATTATATTGAGACTCAAAATTTAAAACCTAAGAAAGCGATAAAAGTAGTCGCAGAAGAACGACAGATGAAAACAAGTGAGATTTATGATATTTATCATAATATTAAATCGTAAAATTAATAAAAACTTGTATCATAGTGATAGAAAAATACCATAAAATATTAATTTATGATAATGTTAATAAGATACGACAATGTATATTCTATATGGGTTATAATGAATAAGATAGATGTTTTATGATGATGTGTCGTCACAAACGTTATATTAAATATTCATTAGAAAATAATTAAAAATTTAGATAAAATTTAAAGTGAACTAGTCATTAAGACATGAACGAAAGGGAGGACTACTGATGGCGAAAGAAACATTTTATATTACAACCCCTATTTATTATCCTAGTGGTAATCTGCATATCGGTCACGCATATTCTACAGTTGCTGGTGATGTAATTGCACGATATAAACGTATGCAAGGATATGATGTTCGTTATCTTACAGGTACAGACGAACATGGTCAAAAAATCCAAGAAAAAGCGCAAAAAGCAGGAAAAACAGAATTAGAGTATTTAGATGAAATGATTGCTGGAATCAAACGTTTATGGGCTAAATTGGAAATCTCAAATGATGATTTTATTAGAACTACAGAAGAACGTCATAAACAAGTGGTAGAAAAAGTATTTGAACGTTTATTAAAACAAGGTGATATTTATCTTGGTGAATATGAGGGATGGTATTCTGTCCCTGATGAAACGTATTATACTGAATCTCAACTTGTAGACCCTGTTTACGAAAATGGTAAAATCGCAGGTGGTAAAAGTCCAGATTCTGGACATGAAGTTGAATTAGTTAAAGAAGAAAGTTATTTCTTTAATATTAATAAATATACAGATCGTTTATTAGAATTTTACGATGCTAATCCTGATTTTATTCAACCTCCATCTAGAAAAAATGAAATGATTAATAACTTTATTAAACCAGGATTAGAAGACTTAGCAGTTTCACGTACGTCATTTGATTGGGGGGTAAGAGTTCCATCTAACCCTAAACATGTAGTTTATGTATGGATTGATGCTTTAGTAAACTATATTTCTTCTCTTGGATATTTATCAGATGATGATTCATTATTCCAAAAATATTGGCCAGCAGATGTACATTTAATGGCAAAAGAAATTGTTCGTTTCCATTCTATTATTTGGCCTATCTTACTTATGGCTCTTGATTTACCTTTACCGAAAAAAGTATTCGCGCACGGATGGATTTTAATGAAAGATGGAAAAATGAGTAAATCTAAAGGTAATGTAGTAGATCCTAATGTTCTTATTGATCGTTATGGCTTAGATGCTACACGCTATTACTTAATGCGTGAATTACCATTCGGATCTGACGGCGTATTTACTCCGGAGGCATTTGTTGAACGTACTAATTTCGACTTAGCAAATGATTTAGGTAACTTAGTTAACCGTACGATTTCTATGATTAATAAATATTTCCAAGGAGAGCTCCCTGCATACCAAGGACCAAAACATGAATTGGATGAAGATATGGAAGCATTAGCACTTGAAACTGTGAAGAATTTCCATGACAATATGGAAAGTTTCCAATTCTCAGTAGCATTATCTACAGTTTGGAAGTTAATAAGTCGAACAAATAAATATATCGATGAAACCACTCCATGGGTTTTAGCTAAAGATGAAAGTCAAAAAGATATGTTAGGAAATGTAATGGCACACTTAGTTGAAAATATTCGTTTTGCGACTGTATTATTGCGCCCATTCTTAACACATGCGCCTAAAGAAATTTTCAAACAATTGAATATTAATAATTCAGATTTATACGAATTATCAAGTTTAGAGCATTATGGTGCATTACAAGAACCAATTATGGTTACTGAAAAACCTTCTCCAATCTTCCCAAGATTAGATTCAGAGGATGAAATTGCATTTATTAAAAAATCAATGCAACCACCTAAATCTAGTGAAGATGATAAAGAAGAAGTACCAAGTAAATCGCAAATTGATATTAAAGATTTTGATAAAGTTGAAATTAAAGCTGCAACTGTTATTGATGCAGAAAATGTACCGAAATCAGATAAATTATTAAAAATACAAGTTGATTTAGGAGCAGAACAACGTCAGATTGTTTCAGGTATTGCGAAATTCTATCGTTCAGAAGATATTATTGGCAAAAAAGTGGCTGTTGTAACTAACCTAAAGCCAGCAAAATTAATGGGGCACAAATCTGAAGGTATGATATTATCAGCTGAAAAAGATAAAGTATTAACGTTAGTAAGCTTACCGAGTGCAATTCCAAATGGTGCAATTATAAAATAAATATAGCCGTTAGGAGAGATAAAATGTTAATAGATACACATGTTCATTTAAATGACGAACAATATGATGAAGATTTAAGTGAAGTGATATCTCGTGCAAGAGAAGCAGGCGTTGACCGTATGTTTGTCGTGGGATTTGATACTAAGACAATTGAACGTACTATGGAACTGATTGATGAATATGACTTTATTTATGGTATTATCGGTTGGCATCCTGTAGATGCAATAGATTTTACTGAAGAACGTTTAGAATGGATTGAATCATTAGCTCAGCATCCTAAAATTATCGGTATTGGAGAAATGGGATTAGATTATCATTGGGATAAATCTCCAGCTGATGTTCAAAAAGAAGTGTTTAGAAAGCAAATTGCTTTAGCTAAACGCGTTAAGTTACCTATTGTCATTCATAATCGTGAAGCAACTCAAGATTGTGTAGATATTTTAATGGAAGAACATGCAGAAGAAGTTGGAGGCATTATGCATAGTTTTAGTGCATCACCTGAAATTGCAGATGTCATTATTAATAAACTTAATTTCTATGTGTCATTAGGCGGACCAGTCACATTCAAAAATGCAAAACAACCTAAAGAGGTCGCTAAACATGTTCCAATGGATCGCTTATTAGTTGAAACAGATGCACCTTATTTATCTCCACATCCTTATAGAGGAAAACGTAATGAACCTGAACGTGTCACGCTTGTTGCACAACAAATTGCAGATTTACGTGATATGACATACGAAGAGGTATGTCGTCAAACTACAGAAAATGCAGAAAGATTATTTAACTTAAATTAATAATCCTCAGTATGAGAAAGATGTAAAACATCATCTATCGTAATGCTATCTAATAGTGAATGACGATAATATGTGCATCTTTCTCATTTTTTATAGTATAACCGTTATAATAGAAATGAGATTAAGTGAAAGGTAATGGTAAATGAATATGAGAATAAATGAATTTATCGTTGTCGAAGGCAGAGATGACACAGAACGAGTTAAAACAGCTGTGGAATGTGATACGATTGAAACAAATGGAAGTGCCATTAATAGAGAAACGTTAGCAGTGATTCAGAATGCTCAAGAAACAAGAGGCGTGATTGTATTAACTGATCCTGACTTTCCAGGTGATAGAATTAGAAATATTATTACTGAACACGTACCAGGAGTTAAACATGCCTATGTCGATCGTGAAAAAGCGAAAAATAAGCGTGGAAAAATTGGGATAGAACATACACATCCTGAAGATATAAAGAAAGCCTTAATGCATGTGAGTTCTCCTTTTGAAGAAGGAGAGGAGTCGATAGATAAAAGTGTATTAATTGATTTAGGTTTAATTATTGGTAAAGATGCGAGACGTAAGAGAGAGATACTTGGACGTAAATTGCATATTGGACATTCTAATGGCAAACAATTACTAAAAAAATTAAATGCTTTTGGTTATACTGAAGAAGACGTACGACGTGCATTATCAATGGATAAGGAGAATAATTAAAGATGGATAGAAAAGATATAGCTACACCTTCTAGAACAAAAGAACTATTAAATCAATTTGACTTTAATTTTAAGAAAAGCTTAGGTCAAAATTTCTTAGTAGATGTTAATATTATTCATAAAATTATTGATGCAAGTCATATTGATAAGTCGACAGGTGTAATTGAAGTGGGCCCTGGTATGGGCTCATTAACAGAACAACTCGCTAAAAGTGCTAAAAAAGTGTTGTCATTTGAAATCGATCAACGTCTAATTCCAGTTTTAAAAGAAACACTTCATCCCTACGACAATGTAACAATTATAAATGAAGATATATTAAAAGCTGATATAGCTGCATCTGTGAACACGTATTTAAATGATTGCGATAAAATTATGGTAGTAGCGAATTTACCTTACTATATTACGACTCCGATTTTACTTAATTTAATGCAACAAGATATTCCCATTGATGGTTATGTAGTGATGATGCAAAAAGAAGTTGGAGAGCGTTTAAATGCAGAAGTAGGTACAAAAGCATATGGTTCTTTATCTATTGTGACTCAATATTACACAGAAACGAGTAAAGTACTCACTGTCCCTAAATCAGTGTTTATGCCGCCACCAAATGTTGACTCGATTGTTGTAAAATTGATGCAAAGAGAGGAACCTCTTGTTTCAGTAGACGATGAACAAGCTTTCTTTAAACTTGCAAAAGCTGCTTTTGCTCAAAGACGTAAAACGATTAATAATAACTATCAGAATTTCTTTAAAGATGGTAAAAAATATAAATCACAAATTCATCAATGGTTAGAAAACGCAAATATTGATCCTAAACGTCGTGGAGAAACCCTTTCTATACAAGATTTTGCACGATTGTATGAAGAAAAGAAAAATTTCCCAGAATTAGAAAATTAAATTGTTGACAAAGTGTCGCTACCTTGATAAAATTTAAATTTTATTTGACATATTACTTCAAAATGTGATATTATGTAACCTGTAGCGAGGTGGAGCAATATGCCAAAATCAATTTTGGACATCAAAAATTCTATTGATTGTCATTTAGGAAATCGTATTGTACTTAAAGCCAACGGTGGTCGAAAAAAAACAATCGAACGTTGTGGAGTGTTAAAAGAGACATATCCTTCAGTATTTATTGTTGAATTAGATCAAGATAAGCATAATTTTGAAAGAGTGTCGTATACATATACGGATGTTCTTACAGAGAATGTACAAGTTTCATTTGAAGAGGATAATCATCAAGAAGTAGTTGCACACTAAATTCGAACATATAAATATAGAGTTGTTTAGTGTACTACAAACTCTATCATTAAAAACATATTGGGTGTTGGGCTGTTTAAGTTCAACACTCTTTTTAATTCTTAATCTCTTTTAATAAAATAATAATTTAAATAAATCAAGATTTGCAGTTGAAATTAAGATCATTTATCTCCTAATTTATTAACTTTTAATTATAATTTATAATGTAACTATCAAATATTTTAAGTCTTTATGTTAAAATCATTTTAATACTATTGATGAAGAGAGGGCGGAAAAATGATATATGAAACGGCACCAGCCAAAATTAATTTGACGCTCGATACACTTTTCAAAAGAAATGATGGTTACCATGAAATTGCTATGATAATGACAACAGTAGATCTGAATGATAGATTGTCTTTTCAGAAAAGAAATGATAATAAAATTGTTGTAGATATAGAACATAACTATGTTACTAATGATCATAAAAATCTCGCCTACCAAGCAGCTAAACTGATGATGGAAACATATCAACTTAAACAAGGCGTCACGATTTCGATTGATAAAGATATTCCGGTTTCTGCTGGATTAGCTGGGGGATCAGCTGATGCTGCTGCTACGATGCGAGGAATTAATCGTTTATATGAATTAGGCGCATCTTTAGAAACACTAAGCCAATTAGGCCTTCAAATTGGGACAGATGTTCCATTTTGCATCTATAATAAAACTGCTATATGTAAAGGGAGAGGCGAAAAAATTAAATTTCTAGACAAACCTCCTTCTGCATGGGTGGTATTAGCAAAACCTAATCTTGGAATATCTTCTCCAGATATTTTTAAAGAACTTAATTTAAAAGAGGATTATGATGTACATACAGAAATGTGTGAAGAAGCGATTAGACAGGGAGATTATATGAAATTGTGTAAGAGTTTATCTAATCGTTTAGAAACCGTTTCTATGTCTATGTATCCAGAAATTAAAAAAATTAAAAATAATATGTTGCGTTGTGGTGCTGATGGAGCACTAATGAGTGGGAGTGGACCTACTGTATATGCATTCGCTCAAAAGGAGAGCCAAGCAAAGAAAGTATATAATGCTGTAAATGGCTGTTGTAACGAAGTGTATTTAGTAAGATTATTAGGATAGAAAGGCTGGAACTTATGAGGTATAAAAGAAGTGAACGTATTGTCTTTATGACACAATATTTAATGAACCATCCAAATCAGTTAATTCCATTAACTTTTTTTGTGAAAAAATTTAAACAAGCGAAGTCATCGATTAGTGAAGACGTTCAAATCATCAAAAATACGTTCCAAAAAGAAAAATTGGGAACTGTAATTACAACAGCTGGCGCAAGCGGCGGTGTAACCTATAAGCCGATGATGAGCAAAGAAGAAGCAATCGAAATTATAGAAGAAATCATTACTATGCTACAAGAAAAAGAGCGCTTATTACCAGGTGGATATTTATTTTTATCGGACTTAGTTGGTAACCCATCATTACTTAATAAAGTAGGGAAACTCATTGCTAGTATTTACATGGATGAGAAACTAGATGCAGTAGTAACTATCGCAACGAAAGGGATATCACTTGCCAATGCAGTAGCAAACGTATTAAATTTACCTGTAGTAGTTATTAGAAAAGACAATAAAGTTACTGAAGGTTCTACGGTCTCCATTAACTATGTTTCAGGCTCATCAAGAAAAATTGAAACGATGGTCTTATCGAAACGCACATTAGCTGAAAACTCAAATGTGTTAGTTGTAGATGACTTTATGAGAGCAGGCGGTTCAATAAATGGTGTAATGAATCTTATGAATGAGTTTAAAGCAGAGGTGAAAGGGGTATCTGTACTAGTAGAATCAAAAGAAGTAAAACAAAGATTGATTGAGGATTATACTTCTTTAGTCAAATTATCAGATGTTGACGAATATAATCAAGAATTTAAAGTTGAACCTGGTAATATCTTGTCTAAATTTTCTTAAAAGGAGTTATACACCATGAAAACAATTAATACTAATAAAGCACCTGAAGCGTTAGGACCATATTCTCATGCAATGGTCGTGAATAATTTAGTATTCACATCAGGACAAATTCCATTAGATACTGAAGGAAACATCGTAAGTAGCGATGTCAAAGAACAAACAAAACAAGTATTAGAAAATTTATCTGTTGTACTTGAAGAAGCAGGTTCTGATTTAAACTCTGTTGTAAAAGCAACTATTTTTATTTCTGATATGAATGAATTTCAACAAATTAATGAAGTTTATGGTAGCTACTTTAATGAGCATCAACCTGCGCGAAGTTGCGTAGAAGTGTCTCGCCTACCAAAAGACGTTAAAGTTGAAATTGAATTAGTAGGTAAAGTTAAAGGAATATAATTTACTTAATTAACACATTGTCATGCTTCTAACCACACAAAGATATATATACTAGGGGGGCTCACTGCATGAAAGTGACAGATGTAAGACTTAGAAAAATACAAACAGATGGCAGAATGAAAGCACTCGTTTCTATCACATTAGACGAAGCTTTCGTAATTCATGATTTACGCGTAATCGAAGGCAACTCAGGTCTTTTCGTTGCTATGCCAAGCAAACGTACACCAGATGGTGAATTCCGCGATATCGCACATCCAATCAATTCAGAAATGAGACAAGAAATACAGGATGCTGTGATGAAAGTATATGATGAAACTGACGAAGTGATTCCAGATAAAAATGCTTCATCAGACGTAACAGAAGAATCAGACGAAGCTTAAAATAACAAAAATCAAATCATATTTTTGATAATGGTTATTTTATTAATTATGTAAGCTAAATGACGTGGGGACGAAACTCTAAATTCAAACTTGAATTTTGTTTCGTGCCCATTTTTATTGTTTTATCGATATTTTTTGAAAATTAAATGTATGATGCAAATAATTAAACTCTGTTTACAAAATTTGTTAAATCTTGAAACTATAAGTTGAGTTAAATTATAATTACTTGTGAAGTGCAAATTTTATTGGAGGATTATTATTCATGCAAAGAAATGCAATCATATTAGCAGCTGGAAAAGGAACACGAATGAAATCAAAGAAATATAAAGTGTTACATGAGGTTGCTGGTAAACCAATGGTTGAACATGTACTGACAAATGTTAAAAAAGCGGGCGTAAATCAAATCGTCACTATCGTAGGTCACGGGGCAGAACAAGTAAAAGAGACATTAGGTAATCAGTCATTATATAGTTATCAAAATGAACAATTAGGAACTGCACATGCAGTTAAAATGGCAGAAGAACATTTACATACTCAAGAAGGTACAACATTAGTAGTATGTGGAGATACACCACTTATTACTTCAGAAACTTTACAACGTTTAATTGCACACCATGAAGAAACACAAGCACAAGTTACTGTTTTATCGGCTACAGCTCAGACGCCTTTCGGGTATGGGCGAATCGTACGTGATCAAAATCATCACCTTAATCGCATTGTAGAAGAAAAAGATGCAACAAATGCTCAAAAAGACATCAATGAAATCAGCTCAGGTATATTTGCATTTGATAATAAAACGTTATTCGAAAAACTTAAACAAGTTAAAAATGATAATGCACAGGGTGAATATTATTTACCTGACGTCGTTACTTTAATTTTAGAAGATAATGGAAAAGCAGAAGTGTATCATACTGATGACTTTGATGAAATTATGGGTGTAAATGATCGAATCATGTTAAGTCATGCTGAAAAAGCGTTGCAACATCGTATTAATCATCATCATATGAGAAATGGTGTTACAATCATTGATCCAATCACTACATTTATAGGTCCAGATGTAGAGATAGGTATGGATACTGTTATTGAGCCAGGCGTACGTATCAATGGAAAAACATTCATTGGTGAAGATACACACGTTGGTCAATATTCAGAAATTAACAACAGTCGTATTGGCAATAAAGTTCATATTATACAATCAGTCATCAATGATTCTAGTGTAGGAAATAAGACCAAAGTTGGTCCATTTGCTCAATTAAGACCTGGTTCAAATCTAGGTGCTGAAGTTAAAGTGGGTAACTTTGTAGAAGTTAAGAAAGCAGAATTAAAAGATGGTGCAAAAGTATCACACTTAAGTTATATTGGCGATGCAGAAGTTGGTGAACGTACAAATATTGGTTGTGGTTCAATCACTGTTAATTATGATGGAGTAAATAAATTTAAAACAATCATTGGAAAAGACGCTTTCATTGGTTGTAACACGAATTTGATTGCCCCTGTAACAGTAGGAGATGGCGCTTTAATTGCAGCAGGATCGACGATTACAGATGACATACCTAAAGAAAGCTTAGCATTAGCACGCGCACGTCAAGTAACCAAAGAAGGTTACAATAAAAAATAAAGATTAATATAAGATACAAAAAGACTGTGTCATTTTTCTGTTAAAGGGAATAAATGAATATATAAATATAAAATTTTGAATGTATTACTATCATGCCAAGTTGAGTGATACGTAATAAACATATTATTGGTCAGTTTTTAGTGGAATATAGTAAAAATGCTAGAATTTTTATATAATAGTATTGTCTAAGTAAAAAATTGGAGGACTATAAATGTTAAATAATGAGTACAAAAATTCGTCTTTAAAGATTTTTTCTTTAAAGGGAAATGAACCATTAGCACAAGAGGTTGCTGATCGTGTAGGAATCGAATTAGGGAAATGTTCTGTTAAACGCTTCAGTGACGGTGAAATTCAAATTAATATTGAAGAAAGTATTCGTGGATGTGATGTATTTATCATTCAACCGACTTCTTATCCAGTTAACTTACATTTAATGGAATTATTAATTATGATTGACGCATGTAAACGTGCCTCTGCAGCAAATATCAATATTGTTGTTCCTTATTATGGTTATGCGCGCCAAGATAGAAAAGCGCGTAGTCGTGAACCAATTACTGCAAAATTAGTAGCAAATTTAATTGAAACTGCTGGTGCAAATCGTATGATTGCTTTAGATTTACATGCACCACAAATTCAAGGTTTCTTCGATATTCCAATCGATCACCTAATGGGCGTACCGATTATTGGACAATATTTTGAAAATGATCCTAACATCAACCCAGAAGAATGTGTTGTTGTATCTCCGGATCATGGCGGGGTAACACGCGCACGTAAATTAGCAGACATTTTAAAAACTCCGATTGCTATTATTGATAAACGTCGTCCTAAACCAAACGTGGCAGAAGTGATGAATATCGTTGGTGAAATTGAAGGACGTACAGCTATTATTATCGATGACATTATTGATACGGCAGGAACAATTACTTTAGCTGCTCAAGCATTAAAAGATAAAGGTGCGAAAGATGTATATGCTTGTTGTACACATCCTGTACTCTCAGGTCCTGCAAAAGAACGTATTGAAAATTCAGCGATTAAAGAACTTATTGTTACAAATTCAATCTTACTTGACGATAGTCAAAAACCATCAAACATCAAAGAATTATCTGTAGCTGGTTTAATAGCACAAGCTATTGTTCGTGTATATGAACGTGAGTCAGTAAGTGTATTATTTGACTAAAATTTACAAATGAGTTTGACTTATTATTTTTAAACATGTATAATTTATTCGTTCGTGATTTAACGAATAAATAAACACTTGCAAGCAATATTTAAATTGATGGGCAAGTGAGGAGAAGTTAAGACAATATATTATTATTGTTTCAACTTGAAAATGAAAGGTGGAAATACGAATGGCTTCATTAAAGTCAATCATTCGTCAAGGTAAACAAACTCGTTCTGACCTTAAAAAATTACGTAATACAGGTAAAGTACCTGCTGTTGTTTATGGTTATGGTACTAAAAACACTTCAGTTAAAGTAGATGAAGTTGAATTCATCAAAGTCATCCGTGAAGTTGGACGTAACGGTGTTATTGATTTAGGCGTGGGTTCTAAAACAATTAAAGTTATGGTATCAGATTATCAATTTGATCCACTTAAAAACCAAATTACTCATATCGACTTCTTAGCTATTAACATGACTGAAGAACGTACTGTTGAAGTACCAGTTCAATTAGTTGGTGAAGCAGTTGGCGCTAAAGAAGGCGGCGTAGTTGAACAACCATTATTTGATTTACAAGTTACAGCAACTCCAGAAAATATCCCAGAATCAATTGAAGTAGATATCACTGATTTACAAATAAATGATAGCTATTCAGTTGGGGATATTAAAGTATCTGGTGATTTCACAATTGAAAACGATCCAGAAGAATCTGTTGTTACAGTAGTTCCTCCAACTGATGAACCTTCTGAAGAAGAAATCGAAGCAATGGAAGGTGAATCAGCAACTGAAGAACCTGAAGTAGCTGGTGAAGACAAAGAAGACAAAGAAGACGAAGAAAATAAAGACGAAGAATAATTCGTTGATGACTATGTATTCACTTTAAGTGAGAATGTCTTTAATTAAATTGATAGAAAGAGCCTGATACATGTTCATATGTAGAAGGCTTTTTCTTATGTATATCGGACATTTAAAAAATGAATGTTAAAATAAAGTTGAAGATTGATAACTTATAAAAGAGTGGGTTACGAAATCATTGAATTTCTTTCCTACTCTCTTTTTGTATTATATTGAGTAATATTATAAAATAAGGAGTAATCGACACATATTAAATTAAATGTTCAAATCAATCAAAAAGATGAACACAATGGAGGTTGCAACGTATGAAATGTATTGTGGGTCTTGGTAATATAGGTAAACGTTTTGAACGAACAAGACACAATATTGGCTTTGAAGTGATTGACTATATTTTAGATAAAAATCAATTTACATTAGATAAACAAAAATTCAAAGGCGCTTATACTATTGAACGTTTAAATGGGGATAAAGTGCTATTTATCGAGCCAATGACTATGATGAATTTATCAGGAGAAGCTGTAGGACCTTTAATGGATTACTATAATGTAGAAGTTGAAGATTTAATCGTTTTATACGATGATATGGATTTATCTCAAGGGCATATTCGTCTACGTCAAAAAGGAAGTGCAGGTGGACATAATGGAATGAAATCGATTATTAAACATTTAGGTACAGATCAATTTAAGCGTATTCGTATTGGAGTAGGAAGACCAACGAATGGTATGTCAGTTCCAGATTATGTATTACAAAAATTTTCTAATGAAGAAATGATGACAATGGAAAAAGTAATTGAACATGCTGCACAAGCAGTGGAAGCATTTATTGAGACGTCTCGTTTCGATCATGTTATGAATGAATATAATGGAGAAGTCAATTGAGAATGATTATTTCTGACTATATTCAAAATGACAAACGATTCCAGGAACTTGACGAAGTCTTTGGCAACCAAAATATTTTAGTTACAGGTTTATCTCCCTCAGCCAAAGCAACCATTATTGCTGAAAAATACTTGAATGATGATAAGCAAATGCTATTAATCACAAATAATTTATATCAAGCAGACAAATTAGAAACTGATATATTGCAATACATTGATCATTCTGAAGTTTATAAATATCCAGTCCAAGATATTATGACAGAGGAATTTTCAACTCAAAGCCCACAACTTATGAGTGAACGTGTTAGAACTTTAACGGCATTATCTCATGATAAGAAAGGGTTATTTATCGTTCCTTTAAATGGTTTGAAAAAATGGTTAACTCCAGTAGAATTGTGGAAACATCATCAAATGACTTTAGAAGTTGGCGATGATATCGATGTGGATGAATTTTTAAATAAACTAGTAAACATGGGATATCGACGTGAGAGTGTCGTTTCTCACATTGGTGAGTTTTCTCTACGAGGCGGCATCATTGATATTTACCCCCTTATCGGTCAACCAGTTAGAATTGAATTGTTTGACACTGAAGTCGACTCGATTCGAGACTTTGATGTAGAAACACAACGTTCAAATGATAATGTTGAAAAGGTAGATATCACTACAGCGAGTGATTATATTATTACGGAAGATGTGATTAATCATCTTCAAACAGAATTACAAAAAGCATATGAACAAACACGTCCTAAAATTGATAAATCTGTACGAAATGATTTGAAAGAAACATATGAAAGTTTTAAATTATTTGAATCCACTTTCTTTGATCATCAATTACTTCGCCGTCTAGTTGCTTTTATGTATGACACACCTTCTACACTAATCGATTATTTCCAAAAAGATGCCATTGTAGTAGTTGATGAATATAATCGTATTAAAGAAACTGAAAAGACATTGACTACTGAAGTAGATGATTTTATCCAGAACTTAATTGAAAGTGGTAACGGATTTATTGGGCAGTCATTTATGGAATATGATGGGTTTGAAACGTTAATCAATCATTATCCAGTCACATATTTCACTTTATTTACATCGTCTATGCCAGTGAAGTTGCAACATATTATTAAATTTTCATGTAAGCCAGTGCAACAATTTTATGGACAATATGACATTATGCGTTCAGAATTTCAACGTTATGTAAGCAATAATTACACTATTGTAGTACTTGTAGAAACTGAAACGAAAGTTGAGCGTATTCAATCGATGCTTAATGAAATGCATATTCCTACTGTTACAAATATTCACTCAGAGATTGAAAGTGGACAAGCAATTGTAACAGAAGGTAGTCTATCAGAAGGTTTCGAACTGCCTTATATGCAACTTGTTGTAATTACGGAACGAGAATTATTTAAAACCAAACAGAAAAAACAACGAAAACGGACTAAAACAATTTCTAATGCTGAAAAAATTAAATCTTATCAAGATTTAAATGTTGGAGATTATGTTGTCCATGTGCACCATGGTGTGGGACGTTATTTAGGCGTTGAAACACTAGAAGTTGGAGACGTCCATAGAGATTATATTAAATTACAATATAAAGGAACCGATCAACTTTTTGTACCTGTTGATCAAATGGATCAAGTACAAAAATATGTTGCTTCAGAAGATAAATCGCCTAAATTAAATAAACTAGGCGGCTCAGAATGGAAAAAAACGAAAGCCAAAGTACAACAAAGTGTTGAAGATATCGCAGATGAACTTATTGCACTATATAAAGAACGAGAAATGTCAGTAGGTTATCAATATGGTGAAGATACGGCTGAGCAACATGATTTCGAAATGGACTTCCCATATGAACTTACACCAGACCAAGCTAAATCTATTGAAGAAATTAAAGAAGATATGGAAAAAGAACGTCCAATGGATCGCTTGCTATGTGGAGATGTGGGTTACGGAAAAACTGAAGTTGCTGTACGCGCGGCCTTTAAAGCTGTCATGGAAGGCAAACAAGTTGCCTTTTTAGTGCCTACAACGATTCTAGCGCAACAACACTACGAAACATTGATTGAACGGATGCAAGATTTTCCAGTAGAAATTCAGTTGATTAGTCGATTCCGTACTGCTAAGGAAGTTAGAGAGACTAAAGAAGGTCTAAAATCTGGATACGTTGATATCGTTGTTGGAACACATAAACTATTGAGTAAAGACATTCAATATAAAGATCTAGGATTACTTATTGTCGATGAAGAACAACGTTTTGGCGTACGTCATAAAGAACGTATTAAAACATTGAAAACCAATGTAGATGTATTGACACTTACAGCCACGCCAATTCCAAGAACATTGCATATGAGTATGCTTGGTGTACGTGACTTATCTGTCATCGAAACACCTCCAGAAAACCGCTTCCCTGTACAAACCTATGTATTAGAGCAAAATAGTAATTTTATTAAAGAGGCTTTAGAACGTGAACTTTCTCGTGATGGACAAGTATTCTACCTTTACAATAAAGTACAGTCTATTTATGAAAAGCGTGAACAGTTACAAATGTTGATGCCAGAAGCAAACATTGCTGTTGCTCATGGACAGATGACAGAGCGAGATTTGGAAGAAACCATGTTGAGTTTTATTAATGGAGAGTACGACATTTTAGTTACAACAACCATTATAGAAACAGGTGTCGATGTGCCTAATGCGAACACATTAATCATAGAAGAAGCGGATCGTTTTGGTTTAAGTCAACTTTATCAATTACGTGGTAGAGTTGGACGTTCAAGTCGTATTGGATATGCTTACTTCTTACATTCTGCTAATAAAGTATTAACAGAAACAGCTGAAGAACGTTTACAAGCGATTAAAGAATTCACTGAATTAGGTTCAGGATTTAAAATTGCCATGCGTGATTTAAATATACGTGGAGCCGGTAATTTATTAGGTAAGCAACAACATGGATTCATTGATTCAGTAGGTTTTGATTTGTATTCTCAAATGTTAGAAGAAGCGGTAAACGAAAAACGTGGTATTACAGAAGAAACCCCTGATGCACCAGATGTTGAAATGGAATTACACTTAGACGCGTATTTACCAGCAGAGTATATTCAAAATGAACAAGCTAAAATAGAAATTTATAAGAAATTGCGTAAAGTTGAAACTGAAGAACAGCTTTTTGATGTGAAAGATGAATTACTTGATCGCTTCAATGATTATCCTGTAGAAGTAGAACGTTTATTAGAAATGGTAGAAATTAAAATACATGCTTTACATGCAGGCGTGACATTGATTAAAGATAAAGGAAAACAAATTGAAGTATTTCTTTCAACTAAAGGTACAGAACAGATAAATGGTGAAGAATTATTTAAACAAACTCAACCTTTAGGACGAACAATGAAGTTGGGTGTTAAAGAAGGTAAAATGCATATTACTCTAACAAAATCTAAACAGTGGTTAGAAAACTTAAAATTCTTAGTAAAATGTCTTGAAGGAAGTATGGAACTTGAGTACGAATTATAAATCGTCATCTGAAGTTTCATCTTCTTCTAAGAATTCACGACAACATTCAGCATTTAATGGCGTAGTGATTTTAACGCTTGCTTTAGTCATTGTTAAAGTATTAAGTGCAATTTATCGAGTTCCATATCAAAATATTTTAGGTGACTCTGGATTATATGCCTATCAACAAATTTATCCTATTGTAGCGCTAGGTATGATACTATCAATGAATGCAGTTCCTAGTGCTGTCACTCAAGTATTTGGAAGTCACAGTGGAACTGAAGTATTTTCAAAAACACTTCTAAGATTTCAAATGATAGGTCTTATTATTTTTAGTGTGATTTTAGTATTCTCCCATCCATTAGCACTGTTAATGGGAGATGCTCACTTAGCACCAATGCTAAAAATGGCAAGTTTTAGCTATTTGTTTATAGGAATCCTGGGTGTGATTAGAGGCTTTTATCAAAGTAGACAACAAATGAATATACCAGCTATTTCACAAGTAATAGAACAATGTATTCGTGTGTGTGTTATTATTATAGCTATTTTAATGTTTATGTTTAAAGAATGGACCATTTATCAAGCTGGAGCACTTGCAATATTAGCCTCAGCCCTTGGATTTTTAGGTTCTAGTCTATATTTATTAGCAACAAGACCTTTCCGATTACAATTAAATCAGCACTCATATCCTCTTCCTTGGAAACAGCTAATACTTGCGACTCTCGTATTTGCATTAAGTCAATTATTAGTTATTTTATGGCAATTTATAGATAGTTTTACAGTCGTTCATATGCTACAAACATATGGTTTAGGATTTAGAGAAGCGATTATGCAAAAAGGGATCTATGATAGAGGTGCTTCATTTATTCAAATAGGTTTAATAGTGACAACTACATTTAGCTTTGTCCTAATTCCATTACTTACAGATGCAATGTCTGATCATAATCATGTTCTTATGAATCGTTATACAAATGCATCTTTAAAAATCACACTACTCATTAGCGTAGCAGCAGGTATAGGTCTTATTAATATACTACCGATGATGAACCATGTATTTTTCAAAACAGATCAATTAAGCTTCACACTTAGTATTTATATGCTTACTGTAATTGGTGTATCGCTTATCATGATGGACATCGCACTTTTACAAGTGATGAATCAAATTCGCCCTATTTTTATTGGTGTGATGTCAGGACTACTATTTAAAATTATCTTTAATGTGATTTTTATTCACTTTATGGGAATTTTAGGTGCAAGTATAAGCACAGTGCTTTCGCTTATGATATTTGTTACTATTTTACATTATGAGGTCGTTAAATATTATCGTTTTAATCGCATGCGCGCGTTTATTGTTAAATTGATGAGTGCGCTCATTATAATGTCAGTAGTCATACAGGGGTTGCGAATGTTATTACCTCCTGTAGGCCGTTTAGGAAGTCTAATTGAGTTGTTAATTATAGTAGGAATAGGGGGTCTCATATTCCTATTCTTTGTTATGTATATGAATATTTTAGGATATAAAGAATTAAAACACTTACCATTCGGCGATAAACTGTATCGCATAAAGAAAGGAAGATAGATATGACGCATACCCTTACCATTGTTGGTATAGGCAATCATAGTATGGATGATTTACCTTTAGGTGTCTATCGCTTTTTGAAACAGCAACAGAGTGTATATGCAAGGACACTCGAACATCCTGTTATTAAAGATTTAAAAAGTGACATTGAATTTAAAAGCTTTGATGACGTGTACGAAAAGTATGATCAATTTGAAGCGGTGTATCAACATATTGTTGAAACTTTAATAGAAGAAACGCGTATACAAGATACTGTTTACGTAGTGCCTGGACATCCTCGTGTAGCTGAAACGACGACTGCTAAATTACTTGATTACAATAAAAATAATGATGATATACATGTAAAGATTTTAGGTGGGAAAAGTTTTATAGATGATATATTTGTCGCAATCGATGAAGATCCTAATGATGGATTTACATTATTAGATGGTACTATTTTGAAAGAAAACACATTAAATATTCGAACACATACTCTCATTACACAAGTATATAGTGCGATGATTGCAGCAGATGTTAAACTCACATTAATGGAACGTTATCCAGACGATTTTAAAGTGAAGATAGTTACAGGCGCTAATAGTCAAGGCGCTAAAGTATTAGAAGTACCGTTATTTGAGTTAGATCATAATGAGGATATGTTTAACAATCTGACAAGTGTATTTGTGCCTAAAATAACGCGTGATGAAGATATGTATACTGATTTTGATTTTGCAGTTTATATTATTGACCATCTAGTGGATGATGAAAAAGGCTGTCCGTGGGATCGTGTGCAAACGCACGAATCACTTAAACGTTATTTATTAGAAGAAACATTTGAATTGTTTGAAGCAATAGATAATGAAGATGATTGGCATATGATTGAAGAACTCGGAGATATCTTATTACAAGTGCTACTTCATGCGAGTATTGGTAAAAAAGAAGGATATATGGATATTAAAGAAGTTATTGAAAGTTTAAATGCTAAAATGATTCGTCGACATCCTCACATATTCGGAGATAAAACAGTTGAAACAATAGAAGATTTAAATGATGTCTGGAAGAATGCAAAAGCAAAAGAAGGTAAAATACCTCGTGTGAAATTTGAGAAAGTATTTGCAGACCATTTTATGACATTGTATGATAAAACCAAAAATAAGGATTTTAATGAAGAAACCCTTAAAAATTATTTACAACAAGGGGAGAATGATAAATGAGATTAGATAAATATTTAAAAGTATCAAGACTTGTAAAACGTCGTACACTTGCTAAAGAAATTAGTGATCAAGGACGTGTAACAATTAACGGTAATGTAGCTAAAGCTGGCACAGATGTAAAAGTGGAAGACGAATTAGTCATTCGTTTTGGACAAAAACGTGTAACGGTTAAAGTAACTGGATTAAGTGAACATGCCTCAAAAGAAAATGCTAAAAATATGTATGAACTGATTAAAGAAGAACGAGTTCAACCATCTGCACAATCTGAAGAAGTGTAGTCTATGATTGAAACGTTTAAAGGAGGTGACAAGTTATGAGTAAAAAGGTAGAACATATTGATAATCAATATACTTCAGAACGAAATCGAAAGAAACAACGTCAACAAAAACGAATGCGTGTCGTTCGTCGAAGAGTAACAGTTTTTGGAGGATTATTATTAGCGATTATTATTATTCTATCTATCATGCTTGTCTTCCAAAAACAAAGTAACAATCAAGCAACAATAGAACGAAAGCATAAAGAAGAACAATTTCAGAAGAAACAAGATGAGGAAATAGCATTAAAAGAAGAGCTTAATAATCTTAACGATAAAGATTATATAGAGAAAGTTGCTCGAGATGACTATTATTTAAGTAACAATGGAGAAATTATTTTTAAATTGCCTAATGATAAATCATCGTCTAATTCTAAATCCTCTAGTAATAATTAAAAAGAGTAGGCAACTTTAAAAATTAAAGTAAAACGCTTAATTTAAAATAATCGTTTTATAGCATTGTGTAAATTTTAAAACAGGAATATAATAAGGTTAAAATTGAAACATTATCGGGAGGATTTATTTAGAATATGTCAATCGAAGTAGGAAACAAGCTAAAAGGTAAAGTGACAGGTATCAAAAAATTTGGTGCGTTTGTAGAATTACCTGAAGGTAAAAGTGGCTTAGTTCATATTAGTGAAGTTGCTGATAATTATGTTGAAAATGTAGAAGATCATTTATCAGTTGGAGATGAAGTGGAGGTAAAAGTTTTATCTATTGCAGATGATGGTAAAATCAGTCTCTCAATTAAAAAAGCGAAAGATCGTCCTCGTCGTCCACATCACAAATCTAATCAAAATAAACCGCCTCAACAAAAAGCAGAAGATTTTGAAAAGAAATTAAGTAATTTCTTAAAAGACAGTGAAGACAAATTGACTTCTATTAAACGTCAAACAGAATCAAGACGTGGTGGTAAAGGATCTAGACGTTAATTATATCTGTGTGAATAAATATAGCTAAGTTAACGGAGCCCTGGTTCCAATCATTTATTCTAGATTAATATGTATTGATAATAACTTAAGGGCATAAGATCATGTAAGATCTATGCCAGGGGTGAGATAAAGAACTGAAATTAAAGTTCTATCTCACTCTTTTTTCGTTATATCAATTATTTAGCCTAAGTCAGGAGGTTCAGTAATGTGAAAGTGAAAACGTCTCTTTGGAAAAAGACGGATCATTTAGCTGTTGCAGTATCTACAGGGATTGATAGTATGTGTTTATTATATAAATTATTAAATGACTTATCACATTCATATCAATCTATAACATGCTTGCATGTAAATCATGGTTTGAGAGATGCATCTGTCGAAGAAGAACGATTTATTAAACAATTCTGCAAGCAACATCAAATCCCCTGTTATGTTAAACAGTTAGATTTATCTAAAATAGTAGAAAAAGGAAAAAGTATTCAATCTGAAGCGAGAGATTTACGTTATCAATGGTTTGATGAGATGATGAGTAAGATAAATGCTGATGTGTTATTAACTGCTCATCATTTAAATGATCAACTTGAAACGATTTTTTATCGCGTTTTTACTGGTCGATCAACACGCAATTCATTAGGGATGAATGAATGTACTGAGCGAAATCATTATTTTATTTGTCGTCCTCTGATAGAGACATATAAAAATGATATAAAACAATATCAAACCATTCACCATGTGCCTTTTTATGAAGATGAATCTAATCACCATAATAAATATGCAAGAAATGACATTCGCAATCGACTTTTACCAGCTATTGATGAAAATAAGGACTTCAATGTGGAACAATTATTAAAGTTGAAACATTGGCATGATATGCAATTACAACTTACACAACAACGAATAAGTTGTTTTATAGAACAACATGTTAACATTTACCTTAATAAAGAACGTATACAATTATCTCGAGCGTCTTTTAATCAACTAGATGAAATTTCAAAAATGATTTTATTAGATCGTTTATTTGAGATGCTTCAGTTAAATAAATCGTTTTCAGAAAAAAATTATAATGAATGGTTCGAACAAATTGAGAGTAAACAATCTCAAATTAAAATTCCCCTCACTGAAAAATGGATAATTCAAATTGCATATGATAAATTTATAATAATGGCTCATTATGAACAATCTCTACTTGAAGAACAAATTGTTACACGTCCTTATACATATCAATTTGGTCATTATTTAATTACAATTCATCCAAATGAGAATGATGAAGCAATAGATTGGCCTCTAACGATTCGAACACGTAGAGATGGAGATAAGTTTAAGTTAAATGGTAGTCATGGACATAAAAAAGTAAGTCGTTTATTTATTGATAAAAAAATTGATAGCATAGAACGTACACAAATACCCATCATTTTAGATGCAAAACAACGAGTGATAGCTATAGGACAACTTTATGTGACGACAAGCTTTAAACATATAATAGATATTAAAAAAATTGGAGATGACTCATAAATGAAAGATGATTTAAAAGATATTTTATTAACTGAAGAAGAAATCCAAGAAATTTGTAAAGATTTAGGTGAACAATTAACGAGAGATTACAAAGATAAACCACTTGTTTGTGTTGGTATCCTTAAAGGTTCAGTTATGTTTATGGCAGATTTAATTAAACGTATTGATACACATTTAGCAATTGATTTTATGGATGTTTCAAGTTATCACGGTGGTACAGAATCAACAGGAGAGGTACAAATTTTAAAAGATTTAAGTGCTTCTATTGAAAACAAAGATGTACTTATTATTGAAGATATTTTAGAAACAGGTACAACTTTAAAATCAATTACTGAATTACTACAATCACGCAAAGTTAACTCATTAGAAATCGTTACATTGTTAGATAAACCGAACCGTCGTAAAGCGGATATTGAAGCCAAATACGTTGGCAAAAAAATACCTGATGAGTTTGTAGTAGGATATGGTTTAGATTATGCTGAGCATTATCGAAATCTTCCTTACATTGGTACATTAAAACCGGAAATTTACAATAAATAAAATTTTATAATGTATTAGCAAATACAATAAATAGAATTTTAAATATAATAACTATACTAACGATATAAATTAGTGTAGACTCATTTTATATTCAAAATTGTCATTTTGTGAAACGACTATACATAGATATGTAAAGCCAAAAACAAAGAATGAGTAAATGATGAATATAAAATAATTAACTAGAATTAGAAAAGCGCTACAAAAGTTGAAATACTAGCCTTTATAAGCTAGATTATGTTACAATTTTTGTTAGCTTTATTATAGAAATAGGAGGAAATGACGCATGCAGAAAGCTTTTCGCAATGTGCTAGTTATCGCAATTATTGGCGTTATTATATTCGGTGTTTTCTCATATATCAATGGTAATGGAAATACACCGAAACAACTTTCCTATTCACAGTTTGTAGAGAAATTGGATAAAGGTGATCTTAAAACTTTAGAAATCCAACCTGAACAAAATGTGTACTTGGTAAGTGGTAAAACTAAAAATGATGAAGATTATTCTTCAACGATTTTATACAATAACGAAAAAGATTTACAACAAATAACAAGTGAAGCTCGTAGCCAAAAAGGATTAGATTTTACAGTTAAAGAAGAAGAAAAACAAAGTGTCTTTGTCAGTATGTTGACAACGCTTATTCCTGTATTAATTATTGCTTTCTTATTTATATTCTTCCTTAGCCAAGCACAAGGTGGCGGCGGTGGAGGTCGTATGATGAACTTTGGTAAATCCAAAGCAAAAATGTACGACAACCAAAAACGTCGTGTTCGCTTCTCAGATGTTGCTGGGGCAGACGAAGAAAAACAAGAGTTAATTGAAATTGTAGATTTCTTAAAAGATAATAAGAAATTTAAGAAAATGGGTTCAAGAATCCCTAAAGGTGTCTTACTTGTAGGCCCACCAGGTACAGGTAAAACATTATTAGCACGTGCCGTTGCAGGTGAAGCTGGAGCTCCATTCTTCTCAATCAGTGGTTCTGACTTCGTTGAAATGTTTGTAGGTGTTGGTGCAAGTCGAGTACGTGATTTATTTGAAAATGCTAAGAAAAATGCACCATGTATTATTTTCATAGACGAAATTGATGCTGTTGGTCGTCAACGTGGTGCAGGTGTTGGTGGCGGTCACGATGAACGTGAACAAACGCTTAACCAATTATTAGTTGAAATGGATGGTTTCGGTGAGAATGAAGGTATCATTATGATTGCAGCAACAAACCGTCCTGACATTTTAGACCCTGCATTATTACGTCCTGGTCGTTTCGATAGACAAATTCAAGTAGGTCGTCCAGATGTTAAAGGTCGTGAAGCGATTCTTCATGTTCATGCTAAAAACAAACCACTTGATGAAACTGTCGATTTAAAAGCTATTTCTCAAAGAACGCCTGGTTTCTCTGGTGCTGATTTAGAAAACCTATTGAACGAAGCATCATTGATTGCCGCACGTGAAGGTAAAAATAAAATTGATATGCGTGATATTGAAGAAGCAACAGACCGAGTGATTGCGGGTCCAGCGAAAAAATCTCGTGTTATTTCTGATAAAGAACGTAATATTGTAGCACATCATGAAGCAGGGCATACAGTCATTGGTATGGTACTTGATGAAGCAGAAGTTGTACACAAAGTAACGATTGTGCCTCGTGGACAAGCAGGTGGTTACGCAATGATGTTACCTAAACAAGACCGTTTCTTAATGACAGAACCAGAATTGTTAGATAAAATTTGTGGTCTTTTAGGTGGTCGTGTATCTGAAGATATTAACTTCCATGAAGTATCAACTGGTGCTTCAAACGACTTTGAAAGAGCAACACAAATTGCACGTTCAATGGTCACTGAATATGGTATGAGTAAGAAATTAGGGCCTTTACAATTCTCTACAAGCGGTGGCGGCCAAGTCTTCTTAGGTAAAGATATGCAAGGTGAACCTAACTATTCAGGCCAAATTGCTTATGAAATTGATAAAGAAGTTCAACGTATTATTAAAGAACAATATGAACGTTGTAAACAAATTTTATTAGAACATGAATCTCAATTGAAACTGATTGCTAAAACATTATTAACTGAAGAAACACTAGTAGCAGAACAAATACGTTCATTATTCTATGATGGTGTTTTACCAACAGTGGATTATGATGCAGCTAAAGTGGTAAAAGATGAAGATAAAGATGATTCTGAGTTCTCAAACGGTAAATATGGTAAATCTTATGATGACATTCGTGAAGAACAACTTGAAGAAGGTCGTAAAGATGAAGCAGAAGACCGCAGAGAAGATGACAGAATCGATCATGATAAAAACAATCATCGTTCAGACCGTAATCAATCTCAAAATCATTCACAACGAAATGATAGAGATGAAACAGGTTATGAACAATCTCCAAATATAGAGCATCCAACAGATTCAAATCATAGAGAATCATAGCTAGTCATAAAAACTCTTTCGACTCGGGTTAAATAACCTTAATCGAAAGAGTTTTTAATATGATATAGGAGCATTATATACCCTAGAGCAAGTTACTTCATATTCTTAAATAAGCAGTGTAAAATAGATATTCTTAATAAAGGATTTAATATTAGATTTTAAAATAAATGAAACAAACGAAATAAAATAACATAAAGGAGAGATTAGAGTAATGACACATGATTATATTGTTAAATCATTGGCTTT
>NZ_KV827252.1:0-5803 GCF_001836075.1 Staphylococcus sp. HMSC035D11 | reverse complement strand
TTTGATGGAGAAGTACGTGCGTATGCTGCATTAACAACTGAATCAGTTCAAGAAGGCCAAACACGTCACTATACATGGCCTACAGCTTCAGCAGCGATGGGGAGAACAATGACAGCAACGTTATTAATGGGGGCAATGTTAAAAGGAGATCAAAAGCTTACTGTCACAGTAGATGGTAAGGGCCCAATTGGTCGAATTATTGCTGATGCAGATGCACAAGGAAATGTCCGTGCATATGTTGACCATCCTCAAACCCATTTTCCACTTAATGATCAAGGTAAATTGGATGTAAGACGAGCAGTAGGTACTGAGGGTGCAATTCAAGTCGTTAAGGATGTAGGAATGAAAGATTATTTCTCAGGCGCAAGTCCAATCGTTTCTGGTGAGCTTGGAGAAGATTTCACTTATTATTTTGCGACAAGTGAACAAACACCGTCATCAGTGGGATTAGGGGTACTTGTTAACCCTGATAATTCTATTAAAGCAGCGGGTGGATTTATTATACAAGTCATGCCAGGCGCTAAAGAAGAAACTATTACTAAATTAGAAAATGCAATTAACCAAATGCAGCCAGTTTCTAAATTGATTGAACAAGGCTTAACACCAGAAGGTATCTTAAATGAAATTTTAGGTGAAGAGAATGTACAAATTTTGGAAACAATGGATGCACAATTTGAATGTAATTGTAGTCATGAAAAATTCCTAAATGCAATTAAAGGTTTAGGTGAAGCAGAAATTGAAGATATGATTAAAGAAGATCATGGTGCTGAGGCCGTGTGTCATTTCTGTGGAAATAAATATCATTATTCTGAAGGCGAACTTCAAGAACTACTTGATACAATAAAAAAATAGTAGAATGTTGATGAGCAATAAACGTATGTTTATTGCTCTTTTTTTATGGGAAGAACTAAATGTAACTAATGAAAGTAAAATATTACATCATATTTAAAGAAATATCTTTGTCTTTTTAGAAAATTCTGATAGAATATAGTTATATCCGATAGAAAAACTAAGTTTTAAATTAGAAAGTTAAAGGAGCGTTTTTTCGATGGCACAAAAACCTGTAGAAAATATTACACAAATTATTGGCAACACACCGGTAGTAAAATTAAGAAACGTAGTAGATGAAGATGCGGCAGATGTATATGTAAAATTAGAGTATCAAAATCCAGGTGGCTCTGTAAAAGACCGTATTGCTTTAGCAATGATTGAAAAAGCTGAAAAAGAAGGGAAAATTAAACCTGGTGATACAATTGTAGAACCAACAAGTGGTAATACTGGTATTGGTTTAGCATTTGTTTGTGCAGCTAAAGGTTATAAAGCAGTATTTACTATGCCTGAAACAATGAGTTCTGAACGTCGCAACTTATTAAAAGCATATGGTGCGGAATTAGTGTTAACACCTGGATCTGAAGCAATGAAAGGTGCTATTAAGAAAGCTAAAGAATTGAAAGAAGAACATGGTTATTTCGAACCTCAACAATTTGAAAATCCAGCTAACCCTGAAGTACATGCATTAACAACTGGTCCTGAATTAGTTGAACAATTTGAAGGCAAACAAATTGATGCTTTCTTAGCAGGTGTTGGTACTGGCGGTACACTATCTGGTGTAGGTAAAGTCTTAAAAGAGAAATATCCTAACGTTGAAATTGTAGCAATTGAACCAGAAGGATCTCCTGTATTAAGTGGTGGAGAACCTGGACCACATAAATTACAAGGTTTAGGTGCTGGCTTTGTACCTGATACTTTAAATACTAATATTTATGATAGTATCATTAAAGTTGGTAATGAAACTGCAATGGAAACATCACGTCGTGTGGCTAAAGAAGAAGGTATCTTAGCAGGTATTTCTTCAGGCGCAGCAATTTATGCAGCAATCGAAAAAGCAAAAGAGTTAGGTAAAGGTAAAACAGTTGTAACAGTATTACCAAGTAATGGTGAACGTTACTTATCTACACCATTATATTCATTCGATGACTAATGATGATATAAGTTGATATTTGAATATCATGTTTTAAATAAGAAATGGCTGGTTTCGTAAAAGGCGGAGCCAGCTATTTTTTAGTATAAAGGTTCTTTTAGTTAACAATACTGAAATATAGACTAAATGAGTGTATCATGTGAGTATACATATTTATTTTTAAAACAAAGGATGATTGATAGTGGGTAAAACAAAAATTATGGGAATCTTAAATGTAACGCCTGATTCATTTTCAGATGGTGGTCAGTATAATTCAATTGATAACGCAGTTACACGTGCTAAAGAAATGATTGATGAAGGCGTAGATATTATTGATGTAGGAGGCGTATCAACAAGACCTGGGCACACAGAAGTGTCTTTAGAAGAAGAAATGCAACGTGTAGTGCCAGTTGTAGAAGAATTAGTAAAACTAAATGTACAAATTTCCATAGATACATATCGCAGTGAAGTTGCTGAAGCTTGTCTAAGATTAGGGGCCACAATGATTAATGACCAATGGGCTGGGTTATATGATCCTCATATTTTAGATGTAGTTGCTAAATATGAAGCGGAAATTGTGTTAATGCATAATGGAGATGGCCAACGTGACCAACCAGTTGTAGAAGAAATGCTATTAACACTTATAAAGCAAGCAAATAAAGCAGAAATGGCAGGGATTCCAAAACATAAAATATGGTTAGATCCTGGAATTGGATTTCCCAAAAGTAGAAAAGAAAAAAATGAAGTAATGGCTCGATTAGATGAATTAGTTGCTACAGAGTATCCAGTTTTATTAGCGACAAGTCGTAAAAGTTTTATTAGAGATATGATTTCTACTGATACGACACCTAAAGAAAGAGATGAGGCCACTGCTGCTACTACTGCCTATGGTATAATGAAAGGCATAAAAGCAGTTCGCGTACATAATGTTGAATTAAATGTACGTTTAGCTCAAGGTATAGATTTTTTGAAGGAGAATGAAAATGAACGACATGATCTTTCTTAAAGGGATGAAGTTTTATGGATATCATGGTGCACTCGCAGCTGAGAATGAAATAGGTCAAATTTTTTTAGTAGACGTAACTTTAAAAGTAGACTTATCAAAAGCGGGGCAGACAGATAATGTTAAAGATACTGTGCATTATGGTGAAGTATTTGAGGATGTAAAAGATATTGTTGAAGGTCCACCTTGCAATTTAATCGAGCATCTAGCTGAACGTATTGCAAAACGTATAAATTCACACTATAATCGTGTAATGGAAACGAAAGTCAGAATCACTAAAGAAAATCCACCTATACCTGGTCATTACGATGGTGTGGGTATTGAAATAGTGAGGGAGAATCGTTAATGGTACAAGCATATTTAGGTTTAGGAAGTAATATTGGTGATAGAAAACAACAACTTCTTAAGGCAATTGATTTAATTGGAAACATTAAGGGTATAAAGGTAACAAAACAATCATCGATATATGAAACTGCACCGATTGGCTATACTGATCAGCCTAATTTCTTGAATTTGTGTTTAGAGATTGAAACCGAGTTGTCACCTCAGCAATTGCTTAAGCATTGTTTAGACATTGAACAACAACTGCATCGAGTAAGAGAAATACGTTGGGGTCCTAGAACATTAGATATAGATATCTTATTATATAGTGATAATATTATTGAAACAGACAATTTAAGTATACCTCACCCACGAATGCAAGAACGTGCTTTTGTACTTATACCGTTGAACGATATTGCATCGGACAAAAAGGATCCACGATTAAATCAGAAAATTCATGATTTAGTTTTTCCAGATGATACGGTTAAGAAATATAAAGATTAAGTGCTAAGATAAGTGCTTAAATTCTTAAGATATAAATATATTTTAAGAATTTAACTATGTGACTATGTATAAAATAGTGAATGGAAAATATTTTACAATATTTTTAATAAGTACATAACATCCATTAATAGTAAAACAGGAAGATTAAAGGAGAGAGAGTAATGTCAGAAGAAATGAATGACCAAATGCAGGTTCGTCGACAAAAATTACAAGAACTTATTGATTTAGGAATTGACCCATTTGGTAAACGCTTTGAACGCACAGCTACTGCAAGTGAATTAAAAGAAAAATGGGATCATTTTTCTAAAGAAGAATTACATGAAAAAGAAGACGAAAGTCATGTTTCTATTGCAGGGCGTTTAATGACAAAACGTGGTAAAGGTAAAGCAGGATTTGCACATGTACAAGATTTAACTGGTCAAATTCAAATTTATGTACGTAAAGATCAAATTGGCGAAGAACCTTTTGATAACCTTTGGAAAACAACGGATTTAGGTGACATTGTAGGTATTGAAGGTGTCATGTTTAAAACAAATACTGGCGAATTATCAGTAAAAGCAAAATCATTTACATTATTATCTAAAGCTTTAAGACCATTACCTGATAAATTTCATGGTTTACAAGATATTGAGCAAAGATATCGCCAACGTTATCTAGATTTAATTACTAACCAAGATAGTACTCGTACATTTATTAACCGTAGTAAAATCATCCAAGAAATGAGAAATTATTTAAATCAAAGAGGTTATTTAGAAGTAGAAACGCCAATGATGCATCAAATCGCTGGTGGTGCTGCAGCTCGACCATTTGTTACCCATCATAATGCACTAGATGCAACGTTATATATGCGTATTGCGATAGAATTACATTTAAAACGATTAATTGTAGGCGGATTAGAAAAAGTTTATGAAATTGGTCGTGTATTCCGTAATGAAGGTGTATCAACACGCCATAATCCTGAGTTTACTATGATAGAGTTATATGAAGCATATGCCGATTATCATGATATTATGGATTTAACAGAATCTATGGTTAGACATATTGCACAAACTGTATTAGGTTCAGCAAAAGTGCAATATAATGGCGAAGAAATTGACTTAGAATCAGATTGGAAACGACTTCATATTGTAGACGCTGTTAAAGAGGCTACAGGTGTAAACTTTTATAATGTGAAAACGGATGAAGAAGCTAAAGCATTAGCTAAAGAGCATGGTATCGAAATTACAGAAAACATGAAATATGGACATATTTTAAATGAATTCTTTGAACAAAAAGTTGAAGAAACATTAATTCAACCTACATTTATTTATGGACATCCAATTGAAATTTCTCCACTTGCTAAGAAAAATCCAGAAGATCCAAGATTTACTGATCGTTTCGAGTTGTTTATTGTAGGTAGAGAACATGCAAATGCTTTCACAGAATTAAATGATCCAATCGATCAACGTGAACGTTTTGAAGCACAACTTGTTGAAAAAGAACAAGGTAACGATGAAGCTCATGAAATGGATGAAGATTACATTGAAGCGCTTGAATACGGTATGCCACCAACAGGCGGACTAGGAATTGGAATTGATCGTTTAGTTATGTTGTTAACAGATTCACCATCTATTAGAGATGTATTATTATTCCCTTACATGAGACAAAAATAAGATCAATATAAATTAAAAGCGTTGCTTGCTAAGGTAAGCAACGCTTTTTTATGAAAAACAAAATGAAAAAAATTAATTAAAAAAGGACTAGATATTATATATATGATGTGGTAGTATACTATGAGTGTTCAAAAATTAAATCCTTTTTTAAAAATTAATTTAAAAAATCTTTAAAAACTTATTGACATTAAACTTTGTTTATTATAAGATATAAAAGTCGTCAAAAACGAAAGTTAATTTTGTAAAACGCTTGTAAAAAGAATTTTAATAAAGTGTAAAATTAACTATTGAAAAATTAATTAATTAGTAATATACTTGTTTAAGTAAGTTGTTGTCTGGTGACAATGGCAAGGAGGTCACACC
>NZ_KV827251.1:0-3489 GCF_001836075.1 Staphylococcus sp. HMSC035D11 | reverse complement strand
TTATACTATAAATTCAACTTTGCAACAGAACCCTATGATGAATGAAGCAATTGGTAACCCATTATTAGATAAGTTCATGAAAGATTTAATCATTCAAATTTTAGCAATGATTTCAGAACAAGAAAGAAATGAAAGTAAGCGTAGGCAAGCACAGGGAATTAAGGTAGCGAAAGAAAAAGGTATCTATAAAGGCAGACCTGTCCTTTACTCACCAAACGCGAAAGACCCACAGAAACGTTTAGTTTATCAACGTGTTGTAGAAATGTTAGATCAAGGAATTTCTATTAGTAAAATTGCTAAAGAAGTAGATATTACAAGACAGACCGTATATCGAATTAAAAATGAAAGAACAAAATAATTAATAAAATGAGTAAAAAGTGATTGTATAACACATTAGGAAATGATAATATGTTATACAATAACCTGCTTCTTTTAATTTAAAATTCTAAACTTTATTAAACTGTAAAAATGATAATTTCAAACTTCTTCATATTTTTCCCTTTAATAAGATATGAAGACGAAACATCTCTTCCAAAAGATAAGTAAAAAAGTGAGCGTTATTATCTATATAGACAATAACGCTCACTTTTAGTTTCATTGTTATTTTTCCAATCCATCAGTTAAAACATCTAAATTATACTCTAAATATTTAAGATAAGTATCAGCTACGCCACCTTCTTTACTAATTTCATCAGAGTAAATTGGTTTCTTGTAAATTGATACGCCACTTTCTTTAGATACGGTTTCCATTGGACGCTTATCTACGTTTGATTCTACAAATAAGTGAGATGGCTCATTTTTATCAATAAATTTTACTAAATCTTTGATTTGTTCTGGAGATCCATTCTCGTCCGTGTCTATCGCCCAAATATAACCTTCTTTTAGGTCATAACGGTCTGTTAAATATTGGAAAGCTTGTTCACTCGCTACAAAAACACGATCTTTCTTAGGAATATCGCCTAATTGTTTTTCATAATCATCTTCGATGTTATGTAATTTTTTTAAATATGCTTTTTCATTTTCTTTATAATAATCTTTGTTTTTTGGATTTCTTTCAGATAAAGATTTCGTGATATTTTTAATCATTTTTTCTCCTACTTTCGGATCAATAAATGCATGAGGGTTCACTTCTTTTTTGCCATCTTCATCTTTAATGTATTTAGGTTTAACACCTTCTGATGTTTTTATCGCATTTTCTTTTGAAAAATCAGAAGACTCTAAAGCTTTAAATAACCAACCTTTACTGCCACCTTCTAAATTCAATCCATTATAGAAAACCAAATCGGCACTCGAGATATGTTTAATGTCATCTGGTTTAGGATCGTAGTCATGCGGGTCAGTGCCTGTAGGCACTAAATTTTTAACTTCAACGTGCTCTCCGCCAATTTCTTTAACCATATCATCAATCATAGAAAAACTTGTGACCACTTTGATTTTATCTTTATCTACTGATTCTAATTCTTTATCTGAATCACCGTCTTTATCTCCATTACTACAAGCTGCTAAAACAACAGAAAGTGTAATGGTGAATAAAAATAATATCACTTTTTTCATTATAAAAATCCTCCTAAGTTAATGTTTAATCATTCTCCACAATAGCCCATTTCTAGGTGCTAAGAAGAATGTGATAATAAATATAGCTGTAATAACTAATACAATAACCACACCTGAAGGTAAGTTAAATGTAAAACTAAAGAACAACCCAATAATAGATGAAATAGCACCTATCAACGCTGATAAAAGAATCATGGTTGATAGTCTTTTAGTCAGTAAATAAGCTGTCGAAGCTGGCGTAATCAATAAAGAAACAACTAAAATAACACCGACGGTTTGTAATGAGGCAACAGTTACTAACGTTAATAACACCATGATTGTGTAATGGATGAATTTTGTTGGTAAACCTGAAGCTGCAGCCATGGTTGGATCAAACGTTGATAGTAAAAATTCTTTATAAAAGATCACTACAATAATTAAGACAATCGCAGCGACAATAAATGTTAATGTTCGATCCTGTTCTTTAACTGTCAGTACATTACCAAATAAAATTTCCGTTAAATCTATGGACGATTGCGCTTTCGTAACAAGTAAAACCCCTAAAGCTAGAAAGGCAGAAAAAACAATACCTATAGATGAATCGCTTTTGATTTTACTGTTTTGGTTAACGAAACCGATTCCTAAAGCTGCCATAATCCCAAAGACTACCGCACCGTAGAAAAAATTAATGCCCATCATATAAGAAATAGCTACACCCGGTAGAACTGCATGTGAGATAGCATCTCCCATTAGCGCCAAACTTCTTAATACGATGAAACAACCAATAACGCCACAGATGATTCCGATGACAACAGAAGTTACAAGTGCTCTTTGAAGAAAACTAAACTGAAATAACTCATGTATAAATTGACTAATCATTTTTATCCCCACTTTCAGAAGGGATCAAAATATTTGTGCCAAAGGCTTGTGCTAAGTTATCTCCCGTAAACACATTTTCAACAGAACCAAAATCGATTAAATGTTTATTTAAAAGAATAAGGCTATCGAAATATTTACTGACTTTGGATAAGTCATGATGAACAATTAAAATTGTTTTTCCAGATTCAGCTAGTTCTTTTAATAAATCAACAATGATATTTTCACTTGTAATATCGATGCCAACAAAAGGTTCATCAAGTAATATCAAATCTGTTTTCTGAACTAACGTTCTAGCAATTAACACTCGTTGAAATTGTCCTCCTGATAGCTCCCCTATTTGTCGATCTTTATATTCCGACATATCCACTTTGTTAAGGGCTTCTGTTGCCATTGCTTTTTCTTTTTTCCCAGGTAACTGCCACGGTTTTAACCGAGGGTATATACCTAAAATGACACAATCTAAAACTTTCATAGGAAACGTTGTATCGATATTACTTTTTTGTTCGACGTATGAAAGATTTTTAAGTTGCTTATGTATAGGCTTACTTTTAAAAAATGTTTGTCCTTTGTGTGGTATTAAATTAATCATTGCTTTAATCAAAGTTGATTTACCTGCCCCATTTGGGCCAATAATCCCAACAATTTGTCCTTCTATCATTTGTAAAGAAACATCTTGTAAAGCTCGGGTTTGATTATCATAAACCACTGACAAGTTTTGTACATCTAACACGCTATTCCCTTCTTTCTTCACTTGCGTAAATAATATATTTAGGTTATCCTAAATATATTATTTAGTCAAACGAAAATTTGAAGTTTGGCTAGCTATTTCTGCTTTAAAAATCAAAATTGTAGGTGGGATCATGATTACTGATGCGCAAAAGAAATATTTGAAAATTATCTTCCAATTAGGTGGAGACATTGAGCTAGTGTCTAATAAAATGTTATCTAAAAAGTTAGGAGCAGCGCCCCCTTCAATTAGCCAAATGTTAGATCGATTAACTTATACGATAGAAATGACTAACAATCATGAGATTATTAAAGCGTTTTGGTTCTGTTGCAAAGTAAAAAATATAGCTA
>NZ_KV827250.1:0-14731 GCF_001836075.1 Staphylococcus sp. HMSC035D11 | reverse complement strand
TCACTTATCTAGATACTTTATGTCCCGGACTCATTTTTAATGTGTTGATAGTCGATGATTGAATTACAATATAACTGTATTTTGGATAGACTCCAATGAAACTGAGAATGTATCATTACAAGTCGTGTCAATTCATAAGCATCTGATTGATTTGTTTTTCTTGTTTTCTAGAAATGGAGAAAATATGTTTTAAATGTTACTTTTAAGCATGTATATATTGATGAACTTAATATCGTTTTTTAAATCCTCTTATCCAAATTTAAATAATTCCTCTCTATCTTCTTTAAAGTAACTTGGAAATTTCAGCGATATAAAAATCAATGATACACCTTGAGACTGATTTTTGATTGTATATATAGATAAAAATAACACTTACTGTTAAACTCTCAATTATAGAGTGACCTTTAAGTAAAGGAGCAAACCCATGAAAAGAAGACAAAGAGATAACTATCCAAAAGAGAAAACAACTTATGATCAAAATGAGCCTCATTATAATACCTATTATCAACCTGTGGGTTCACCACCGAAAAAGAAGAAAAGTAAACGGCTCTTTCTAAGAATGCTTATTATATTTATTATTATATTTGCTTTGTTTACTGGATTAATGTATTTTTTATCATCTAGAGCGAATGTCGATGATTTACAAACGATTGAAAATAAGAGTAATTTTGTATCATCAGACAATATGCCGAATTATGTTAAGGGCGCATTTATATCTATGGAAGATGAACGTTTTTCTAAACATCATGGATTCGATATAAAAGGGACAACACGTGCATTATTTTCAACGATTGGTGAACATGATGTACAAGGTGGGAGCACCATTACTCAACAAACTGTAAAAAATTATTATTACAATAATGAACGTTCATTTACACGTAAACTAAAAGAATTATTTGTCGCGCATAAAGTTGAACAGCAATATAGTAAAAATCAGATATTAAGTTTTTATTTGAATAATATTTACTATGGTAATAATCAATATGATATTGAAAGTGCAGCAAATTATTATTTTGGTGCAACTACAAATCAAAATAATAGTTATTATCCGATTATTACTGTATTACAAAGTGCAATGCTAGCAAGTAAAGTTAATGCCCCAAGTGTATATGATATTAATAACGTATCAAATAATTTCAAGAATCGAATTAAAGTGAATTTAGAAAAAATGCGACAACAGAATTATATTTCTGACAGTCAATATCAAGAAGCCTTATCGCAACTTAATAATTATTAATATAGTAATATAACAATTTAATTGAATATAAACTAAGAGTGAGAATGAGAATAAATAAACTTCCATTTCGCTCTTTTTTAATATCAAATACTATATATGTTAGATTTTCTGTTATAAAATAAATATATTATTAAAATACAATTTTTAATTAGTATGAGGAGAATAATGATGCCGAAAATTACTAAAATAGAAGTTCAAAAAAATAATAAAGAACGATTTAATCTCTTTCTTGATGAAGCATTTGAAATGGGAATTGATATAGATACACTCGTTAAATTCAATTTGAAAAAGAACCAAATGATAGATGCTGCAGAAATGGAAAAAATTCAAAAATACGAACACTATCGTCTAGGGATTAATATGGCAATACAATATTTATCATATAAAAAACGAACTGAAAAAGAAGTTAGTGATTATTTGAAAAAGAATGATATTAATGAAATGACAGTACAAAAAGTGATTGAATATTGTTATAAAGAGCAATATATTAATCATGAAGATTACGCTGAAAGTTTAAAAAATACAATGATCAACACAACAGATAAAGGACCTGAAGTATTTAAACAAAAACTATACCAAGTTGGAGTAGAACCTAATATTATAGATAGATATGTTAAACGATATGAAGAAGAGCAACCTATAGAATCTATCATTCATGTTGCTAAAAAAATAATGAAAACTAAAAAAGGTCCTGTTGTTAAAGTAAAGCAAAAAGTAATGCATAGCTTAATCCAAAAAGGATATACAATAGAAACTGCACAAAATGTACTTAATGAGTTAGACTTTGCTCAAGACGAAGAAGTGCTAGATGACTTATTACAAAAGGATTTAGAAAAAGTTTATAATAAGCAACGTCGTAAACATGACGGTAATACATTAAAAATGAAAACAATAGAAGCACTTATGAGAAAAGGATATAATTATGATAAAATAAAAATTAAATTAGCAGAAAGTGGTATTTTAGATGAGTGACAAAAGATTAAGTGAAATGTCTGAGCAGGAATTGAGACATGAAATACAATTATGTAAAGAAAAAATGCGTAAAGCTGAAATGAATGGCATAATGAATGAATATGATGTTTATGAAAGTAAAGTCATTGTAGCTGAGAGTTATTTAGTCGATCGTTCTAAAATTAACATAGGTAGAATATATAAATTAAATGATGGTAGTGAACAATACTTTAAAGTTGAACGTTTAAAAGGGGTTTTTGCTTGGGGTTATAGAATAAATAGTACGAATCCTGAAGAGGGTTTACCCATTGCATTATTAAAAATTTAGAAGGATGTAACACAAATGGGAAGTTTAATCGTTTTAAAATTATTAAATGTTACACAATACTATAGAAACCAAAAGAATAGAAAGTGGTATCTGCCGTTTGGATATGGCGCGGAAGACATAGAATTAAATAAAATATCTTTACACATTTATCAAGGAGAAGCCCTTGCACTCATAGGAGAACCTGGTTCATCCAAAACATTGATTGGAAGAATTATGGCCCAAGATATTGCACCTGATAGAGGGAAAGTTGTACAATCAGCAAGTATTTATTATGGAGATATAAAAAACAAACATTTATTAAATATGTCTGTTAAAAGTTATATTGAAGAAACACAATGCTTATTTAATTACAAGACGTCTTCACATATTGTCGATCAAATTATTAAATATGCGCATTTAGATGATAAATCTTCGATTCAAGTGAATAAACTTAGTCACTCTGAGTATGCGCAATTGATTTTAAGTGTTGCAAGAGTTTGTAAAACAGAAATTATTATTTTAAGTCATATTCTCGAATATCTTGATGAAGCGTTTTTAAATAAGGCAAAACAACTTTCAAAAGACTATGTGTCTAATGACTTATCAATTATATTTGTAGACGATGATATTTCTAAAATATCTCAAGTGAGTAACTATGTTACATGGATTTCTCACGGACAAGTGCGTATGGAAGGGTCTTTAAATGACGTTTTACCGGTATTTAATGATCATGAAAGAGATAGATTAAGTATCGAAGATGAAGAAACACTTAAGAATTTTGATTTAGATTGGAAGAAAAGTAGAAGTAGATTGCCGGAAATGAGTTATAACTTTAAAAGAGTCGAACGATACAAACATGTTAAAGTTCCGGATTTTATAGTTAAATTTTGGACGCTTTTAGTTTCAACGTTAATCGTCTTAGTGTTACTTGGCACACTAGTAGTGAATAATATAGGAAAAATTGAAATTCCTATCAACGAATCTCAGAAGAAAGTTCAAAATCAAGACACGGATCCTTTTGAAAATAAACTTTCTTATGGAATTGTTTTACATGATGAAGTGACATTATCAAATCATCAAGATATTGCAATGCCAAAATATTCTTTTGTGACGATTACTGGAGAAAGTGCTTCAAAATATCGCTTAATTGTCGATGATGATACATATGAAGTAGGTAAGAACAAAATTTATTATTTTAATCCTGCTGCATTATATGAAACGCATAAATTTAGTACTTTAGCGCCTTATATGAAGTCAAACTACAGTAAGTATGTTGATTATTTTAATACTCAATTACATAAACCACATAAGCAAGTGAAAAAGACACTTGTTCCTGAAAAAGATCAACGATTTGTGGTGCCTATTACACAACAACCTATTAAAATGTTATTTAATGATGAGGATAAGTTAACTGGTTTTGTATTTCCTATAGTAGATAAATCAAAATTAGAGCGTAAATTTAATATTAAAGGTAATGTATGGATTTCAAAATTAAATAATGGATATTTAATTGCAGATATGAAAAATAGTAAATGGATTTATATCGAATTGTAGGTGTAAACATGATAGATAAGTTAATATTATATTTTAAACATTTTCCATCTCTTTTACATTTAGCTAAAGCAAAAGTAAAGGAGACTTGGAAATATGATGTGATTTTATTTTTAATACAATTAATTATCATTAGTATCATAATTGGAGTGATGTATTTTTTTAATACAGAAGAAATTGAAAAGGCCCAATGGATATATCGAATGATTGCGTTCTATACTTTTGTAACTATTGCTTATATTATATATAAATCATTCAAATTATATAATTATGATTATCTTATTGCTAAATCATTTCAACTCACACCTATTATTACGCCCATCCTTAATGCACTGATAGGGGCTATAATTATCTGTGTTTTATCATTGATTACGTCAATCTTTAAGCCAGTAAACCTTGAAACATCGGTGATCTCTTTTGTTTATTTTATACTAATGTCGATTATATTTATTGTTTTTATATCAATAACATTAGGTTTATTGACTTTAATAAGTAAAAAAGTATTTAAATTTTATGTGATAGCAATAATTGTGTTATTCTTTTTAGTACCTATCATTTTTATACCTAATAATAAGGCAAATATGATTGATCAAATATTAAAAATTAATCCATTGTATTATTTGATTGACGGATTATCATCTTCAATTGTTTTTGGATCTGTAAATATGTACAATATTGTGTATCATATTTATTTTATTGCTTTTTTAGTATTAATTGGAGTTATCAATTATATTTTAACTCGACTTGTTGCCCACAAGAAATATGAATATTTTTAATATATGAGTGAATCACTATAAATAACATATATATTTTTGATGTTATAATAATAACCCCTAAATGACTGTCAATAAGTCATCTAGGGGTTGTTTAAATTATAGTTAAAGTTAATGAATTAATGAGAGTACAATTTTTTTTGAAGTTTTTCTTCTGTAAATACCCATCCAATATAGGAATGGTCAATTTTTTGATCTTGAGTAAGATGTGCAATTGCTGCAAAAGAATAATGTCCTTTATTTAGATAACGTAAATCTATCAATCGTATCTCAGTTGTTTGATCATCAAGTTTACGTATTTGCCAACGATAGATAGAAGAGAATTTTAGAAACGTTCTTATTTCAGGATTACTTTTTATTTGCCATAAAAGTGTATCGGGTGAAAATTGTTGACGTTTTACTTTATCACTAAACGTTATATTACGACCATAAGCTCTACCTACATAATCATAGTTTTTAGTTTGAATCGCTACACGCCATTCCATAAATTTCATAGTAGGTGCAACAAAAATTTTCACAGGATGATGTTCATCATGAATGTGTTTCAACGCTTGAGATTTGATTATTGATTGCATTTTAAATCTAACAATATAATAAATAATTAAAATACCAATAATTGGAAAGAACACTAGATATGGATGAACGCCTAATAACCATAGCGTGATTCCTATACATAATATTAAAAAAATAATTGGATCGAATGTATTAATTACACCGAGTTGTATCCACTTATTTGATATAGGTCTAAGTGCTTGTGTACCATATGAATTAAAGATATCTACAAAAACATGTAAAAAGACCGCTAACTGAGCCCACATCCATATATGAGTCACATCTATATGCGGAAAGATAACATATATTATAAAAGCAAGTAATATTGGCCATAAAATCGTAAAGGGTATGGAATGTGTAATACCACGATGATGTGAAATATAAGTTGCATTATTTTTTAATTTTAAAACCGTATCGCCATCAGGTATTAAAGAACCCGCAATTAAAGTTGTTGCAGTAGCTGTCATAGAATGTGACATTGCTGGGTCTTGTGTAGCTAAAGCAGTTAGTCCAATGCCGATAGCAATATGAGTGGCTGTATCCATAAAAGTTCACTCTTTTCATCTTGATTTAATATATATTATAATCTAAAAATTAGAATAACAAAATTAAGATACTTATCAAATATTAGAAAGTATTATAACTTATACATTTTTTTATGTAAGAGAAAGGATAATTTAATGTTAAATGAAACGACATTTAAAAATAATATTGTGACATGGTTTGAGAAAAATCAACGAGAAATGCCTTGGAGGGAAACGACTAATCCATATTATATATGGCTAAGTGAAGTTATGCTTCAACAAACACAAGTTAAAACGGTCATTGATTATTACAATAAATTTATTCATCGATTTCCTACAATTGAAGCGTTAAGTGAAGCAAAAGAAGATGAAGTATTAAAGTATTGGGAAGGTCTTGGATATTATAGCCGTGCCCGCAATTTTCATACAGCAATTAAAGAAGTACATCATAATTATAATGGTGAAGTGCCATCATCCCCTAAAGTTTTTGGTGAATTAAAGGGAGTAGGTCCATATACTCAAGCAGCTGTAATGAGTATTGCTTTTAATCGTCCTTTAGCTACTGTAGATGGAAATGTGTTTAGAGTATGGACTCGACTTAATAATGACTATCGTGATATCAAATTACAATCTACTAGAAAATCATTTGAAAAAGAGCTTCAACCTTTTGTACAAGAAGAAGCGGGTACGTTTAATCAATCAATGATGGAATTAGGTGCAACAATATGTACACCTAAGAATCCGTTATGCCTATTTTGTCCAGTGCAGGAAAATTGTGAAGCATTTCGAAAAGGAACTACGTTAGAGTTACCTATCAAGACTAAAAAGCAAGCTAAGAAAATAATTAATCAGGAGGTTTTTTTAGTCAGAAATCAGAAAGGTCAATATCTGATTGAAAAACGTCAAGAAAAGCTACTTAATGGTATGTGGCAATTTCCGATGTTTGAAAGTCCTAATGGGATTCAAAAACTAGAATATAAGTTAAACCAGTCATTAACTTTAGCTGAGAACGCAATATTTCAATTAAAGCATCAATTTACACATAAAACTTGGAATTTAAATGTTTATAGTGTGATTGAAGATATAAATATTGAATCAGCACAATTACCAGACTTTATGGAATGGTTTGATTTAGAAAATCGAGACGATTATTCTTTCCCAGTATCAATGAGTAAAATATATGAGTTTATTGTTGGTAAATAGAAAAACATATTATCTCTCTATATCTCTTTAAAGAAGTTTAAAAAAATATGGTATAATTCGAATTGTAAAAACTTTAAAAGGTGGTGTGGAGTATGGTTAAAGAATCCATACCTAAAGAAGGCGAAAATATAAAAATCCAAAGCTATAAACATGATGGAAATATTCATAGAGTATGGTCTGAAACAACGATTTTAAAAGGAACAGATCACGTCATCATTGGTGGGAATGATCATACCTTAGTAACTGAAAGTGATGGACGTACATGGATTACTAGAGAGCCTGCAATCGTGTACTTTCATTCTGAGTATTGGTTTAATGTAATTTGCATGTTTAGAGAAGATGGTATTTACTATTACTGTAATTTATCTTCGCCTTTTGTATGTGATGAAGAAGCTTTAAAATATATTGATTATGATTTAGATATTAAAGTTTATCCAAATGGTAAATATCATTTATTAGATGAGGATGAATATGAACAACATATGAAACAAATGAATTATCCTCATGAAATAGACGTAATACTCAGAAGAAATGTAGACATTTTACAACAATGGATAGAACAGAAAAAAGGTCCTTTCGCTCCTGACTTTATAAAAGTTTGGAAACAAAGATATAAAAAAATTCGTAATTACTAAGCATAATTGAGGCAAATAGTAATTAATTAGTTTATAGTACTTGAGTAATAAATAAGAGGTTGAAACTACTTGCCTATTCTTAAATAAATGAGTTTATGAATAGAGGGTTCAACCTCTATTCATTTTTTGATAATAAAATTAAGGAGGAGTCAGTGTGATTCGACGATATTTAGAATTTGTCAAACCATATAAATATCGTATTTTCGCAACGATTATTATTGGAATTATAAAATTTGGTATTCCAATGTTAATTCCATTATTAATTAAATATGCGATTGATGGTGTCATTAATAATGGTACATTAACTACCAATGAAAAATTCCATCATCTTGCTATAGCGATAGGTATTACTCTATTTATATTTTTAATTGTGCGCCCGCCAATTGAATACCTTCGACAATATTTAGCACAATGGACGAGTAATAAAATTTTATATGATATTCGTAAGCAATTGTATGACCATTTACAAGCTTTAAGTGCTCGATTTTATGCAAATAATCAAGTGGGACAAGTTATATCGAGAGTAATTAATGACGTAGAACAAACGAAAGACTTTATTTTAACTGGGTTAATGAATATTTGGTTAGACTGTGTAACGATTATTATTGCGCTTTCTATTATGTTCTTCTTAGATATTAAATTAACACTTGCAGCAATTATTATTTTTCCTTTTTATATCTTTACAGTATATTTTTTCTTTGGACGTTTAAGAAAATTAACACGTAAACGTTCACAAGCATTAGCGGAAGTACAAGGATTTTTACATGAACGTGTTCAAGGTATGTCTGTAATAAAAAGCTTTGCAATTGAAGATAATGAAGCGAAAAACTTTGATAAAAAAAATAAAAACTTTTTAAGTAGAGCGTTTCAACATACTTCATGGAATGCCTATTCATTTGCAGCTATTAATACAGTCACAGATTTAGGTCCTATCATTGTTATTGGAGTAGGGTCATATTTAGCAATCACTGGTTCAATTACAGTAGGTACCTTAGCAGCTTTTGTAGGATATTTAGAACAATTATTCGGACCATTAAGACGTTTAGTTTCTTCATTCACAACTTTAACGCAAAGTTTCGCCTCTATGGATCGTATTTTTCAATTAATGGATGAAGACTATGACATTAAAAATAAAAAAGGTGCACAACCTATTGAAATAAAAGAAGGACATATTGAATTAAAAAATGTAAGCTTTAAATATAATGAAGATGAATCTTTAGTTTTAAAAAATATAAATTTAAATATAAACAAAGGTGAAACAGTAGCATTCGTCGGTATGAGCGGGGGAGGTAAATCTACGCTTATTAATCTTATTCCACGTTTTTATGATGTAAGTGAAGGTGAAATTTTGATCGATAGTCATAATATTAAAGATTATTTAACAGGAAGCTTGAGAAATCAAATTGGACTTGTTCAACAAGACAATATTTTATTTTCTGATACTGTAAGAGAGAATATTTTATTAGGACGTCCTGATGCTACTGAAGAAGAAATAATCGAAGCAGCTAAAATGGCAAATGCGCACGACTTTATTATGAATTTACCGAATGGCTATGATACTGAAGTTGGAGAACGTGGCGTAAAATTATCTGGTGGCCAAAAGCAACGTTTATCTATTGCGCGTATTTTCTTAAATAATCCACCTATATTAATTTTAGATGAAGCGACAAGTGCACTTGATTTAGAAAGTGAAGCAATTATTCAAGACGCATTAGATGTTTTAAGTAAAGATAGAACTACACTTATTGTAGCTCATAGATTATCAACAATCACACACGCAGATAAAATTATTGTTATGCAGCATGGCCAAATCGTTGAAACGGGTACACATAAAGAGCTGATTGCTAAAAAAGGTGAATATGAACATTTGTATAGCATTCAAGATTTATAACTAAATAATGAATACTAAAAAAGACAAACTCAACTTTGATAGTTAAGTTTGTCTTTTTTAGTATTGATATTTAATTTTTATAAATCAAAGTCTTCATCTTGAATTTCAATATCCGTGTCATTACGATGATACGTAAAGAAACTTAATCTTAGTCTATCTAAATGCTCTAAATAATATCGATATTCTTCAATAGCTGCGATAATTTGCATGATATTCGAATATGAATATTCTACTTGATATGGATTTTGAATTAATTGATATTGAAAAGCATCCATAAGATTTTTCTTTTGAGGATTTAAAATTTGATTATCAAAATCATCTACATTATAACGCGCCTTTTTTGATAAACTTTTTAAAATTTGTTCATGATACGCTGTTAATGAATCTAACTCTAATTTAATTTGAAATAATAAATTATGATTCGTATTATGCAAATCATTTTGATATCTAGCCATACGATTTAATACTTCGTAAGCTTGTCGAGTTGTTCCAACGACCTCTTTAAATAATATCTTTTTACGATTTTGTTGGAAAGCAGCTTTTCTTGTAAACGTACGTTCTTCGTGATAATAGTTATAGATTTGTTCTAATTTTATGATGCGAGATTCTAACTGTTCACCATCTTCTTTTATCTGATGATATTCAGAAGTATCATTAATCACAAGTTTAAACCATATAAATATGTCGGAAGAAATATTAACCGCATTATGATAAATTTTAGTTTCGAATTTTGGAGGTAAGAATACTAGGTTTACAAGTGAAGCACTTAAAACTCCAATCATTACTAAAATAAATCTAAATGTAGCTGCAAGATAAAACGATCCTGTATGTTGCCCCATAATGATTAACGCAGTGACACCTGCTAATGTTGCTACATGCGCCAAGTTTAATTTGTATAAAATGGCGATTAATAGAATGACTGTGATACCCATAATCACAATGTTTTTACCAAAAATGGTTACCATAATCACTGCTAATATAGCACCGATTAAATTACCTGTAGCTTGTTCAGATATCGTTTTCATTGAACGATATATATTAGGTTGCATTGCAAAAATAGCACTTATTCCTGCTACAGATTTCAAACCAACATTATCAGGTAAAAAAGAAGCGATAAAAAGGGCGAGAATGATAGCAATTCCAGTTTTAAGTATACGTGCGCCTAATTTCAAATACAACGCTCCTTTAAATAACAAGTTTATAGTTTAATGTATTTTTAAATTAGTATACACTCAACAAATAAAACTATACAAGTATACGCATATATAAAAACCCAAGAATGTATATTTACGATATGACATTCTTAGGTCCGTTAAATTTTAAATATTATTTCATTTGACTGAAGGCATAGTCAGCCGCTTCTAATGTTCGATCAATATCTTCTTCAGTGTGTTCAGTAGTTAAGAACCATGCTTCAAATTTAGAAGGTGCTAAATTAATACCTTGGTTAAGCATAAGTTTAAAGAATTTTGCAAATGCCTCACCATCAGAATTTTCTACTTGTTCGTAGTGTGTTACTTTTTCATCTGTAAAATAGAGTGTTAGCGATCCATAAATACGATTAATTGTTGCAGTAATATGATGTTTTTCGATAAGTTTATTTAAACCATCTTCTAAACGTTTACCCAAATTATCTAATTTCTCATATACACCACCTTGCTCTAAAACTTCAAGTAATGCAATACCTGCTCTCATTGAAAGTGGGTTACCTGCCATTGTTCCTGCTTGGTATGCTGGGCCTAATGGAGCAACATGTTCCATGATATCTTGACGGCCACCGTAGCCACCGATTGGTAATCCACCACCAACAATTTTACCAAATGCTGTTAAATCTGGATAAACATTTAATAAATCTTGTGCAGCGCCATAATGGAAGCGGAAAGCAGTGATGACTTCATCGTAAATCACTAAAGCCCCATGTTCATGAGTGATGTTGTTAACTTCTTCTAAAAAGCCTGGTTGAGGTTTTACCATACCAAAATTACCTACAATAGGTTCTACTAATACAGCTGCTACTTCATCTCCCCAATGTGACATGGCTTCTTTATAAGATTCAATGTCATTGAAAGGTACAGTAATGACTTCTCTAGCGACACTTTCAGGTACACCAGCTGAATCTGGAGAACCTAATTGAGAAGGTCCGCTTCCTGCAGCAACTAATACTAAATCAGAATGGCCATGATAAGACCCCGCAAATTTAATAATCTTATTTCTTTTAGTATAAGCTCTAGCAACTCGAATTGTAGTCATTACTGCTTCTGTTCCAGAATTAACAAAACGAATTTTTTCTAATGAAGGAATAGCTGCTCGTAATTTTTTACTAAAATCAATTTCAAGTTCAGTCGGTGTACCATATAACACACCTTTAGCCGCTTGATCTTGGATAGCTTCAGTAATATGAGGATGAGCATGACCAGTGATTATAGGACCATATGCTTGTAAATAATCAATGTACTTATTTCCATCGACATCGTAAAGATAAGCGCCATGACCTTCACGCATAACTACGGGAGCACCTCCGCCAACAGCTTTATAAGAGCGTGAAGGAGAATTAACTCCACCTAAAATATATTCATTTGATAACTTTTGAAGACGTTCACTTTCAGTGAAATTCATAGAGTATCAACCTTTCTTATTTAATAATATTCATTACTATCGTAACATAATAATTATAATATGAAGAAATGAGTGATACGATGTTAAAAATAGGAGATCTTTTTCCAAAATTTGAATTAGAGAATCAAAATGGTGAATTAATTACTAATGAAAAAATTATGGGAGAAAAAACAATATTATATTTCTACCCACGAGATAACACACCAACGTGTACAACAGAAGCATGTGACTTTAGAGATAATATACAATACTTTAATGATATGAAAGTTAAAGTTTATGGTATTAGCGGGGATTCTAGAAAAAAACACGAAAACTTTATTAATAAGCATCATTTGAATTTTGATTTGTTAGTTGATGATGAATTTAAGTTATCGAAGGCAGTAGGAATATATCGTTTGAAGAAAAGTTTTGGAAAAGAAAATATGGGAATAGTGAGAACAACGTTTGTAATAGATGAAGCGGGATATATTACAAATATCATTGAAAAAGTAAAAGTTAAAACACAAATAGATGAATTAAAACAAATGCTGGAGTGAGATAAATGAAAATCGTAAGCTTGAAACGTTTAGGTAATATAGAAAATGAATTAATAGAAAAGTATCCTGATATTTCATTTTTGTTTTATGATAAAGCAGATAATATTCCAGATAATGAAAAAAAAGAACTCGAGGTATTGATAGGGTATGACGGGGAGATTAATGAAAGATTTATAAAGTCTTGCCCGAATTTAAAGTGGATTGCATGGTATGCAACAGGCGTAAACAATCTACCATTAGAGTATATTAAGAATAAAGGAATTATTTTAACCAATACTAGAGGAATACAATCAAAGCAACTTTCAGAATATATACTAACTTTTATATTAGATGATCATAAAAAAATGAAAACATCATTTATTAATCAACAAAAGCATATTTATGATAGTACTTTGACAGGTAAACGTTTAAAGGATGAAACAATTTTATTTTTAGGTACTGGAGCTATTGCTCAAGATACTGTAAAGTTATTGACACCTTTCGAATTGAAAATAATAGGTGTAAGTAAAACAGGAAAACAAAAAGAAGGATTTAATCAAACATATGAGATAAATGAATTAGACGAACTATTAGGAGAAGCGGATATAATAATTAATACGTTACCAGAAACCAAAGAAACATATCATTTATTAAACAAACATCACTTCCAATTAATGAAGGAAGATACCTTATTTATTAATGTAGGAAGAGGAACTATAGTAGAAGAAGACGATTTAATTGAAATACTTAAAGAAAAATTAATACGTCATGCTTACTTGGATGTATTCGAAAATGAACCACTAGAATCAGAACATCCACTTTATGATTTAGATAACGTGACAATTACTGCACATATAACTGGTAATGATAAAGAAAATAAAAAGGAAGCAACGAAAATATTTGAAAGAAATCTATCTCATTTTCTCAATAAAGAAGAAATAAGTGAGAACGTAGTAGACTTAAAAGATGGCTATTAATATAAAACTTATGGAATAATTGACAATGCCGTATGAAAGTAGTTATATTATTAATAAGATAATAATAATTATAAAGTAGAAAGATGGTGAAAATGATGAGTGCAGAAATAGAATCAATTGAACATGAGCTTGAACAAGCTATAATAGCATTAAGAAAGTCAGGCGTTCGTATCACGCCTCAAAGACAAGCTATTGTTAGATTTTTAATTAGCTCACATACACATCCTACAGCGGATGAAATTTATCAAGCACTTTCACCTGATTTTCCTAATATAAGTGTTGCGACAATTTACAACAATTTAAGAGTATTTAAGAAGATAGGTATTGTAAAAGAATTGACTTATGGAGATGCATCAAGTAGGTTCGACTTTAATACTCATAATCATTATCATGTTATTTGTGAACGATGCGGTAAAATAGTAGATTTCCACTATCCTCAATTGGATGAAATTGAACAATTAGCTCAACACGTTACAAACTTTGACGTAACACATCATCGAATGGAAATTTATGGATTGTGTGAAGAATGTAAAAATAAAGAATAAAGTTAGGCAATGACTTTAATGTCATTGCTTTTTTTGTTTATAAGTAATCAAAGAATTTAAAAGATAAATATTAAATAAAAAATACCATAGAGTTTTAGTATAAAAAATACTCATTAAAGATGATGAATACATTTAGTGTGAAATATTAAACAATTTTATATTATAAAATTCATTGACGTTCAATAATAAACTTGCTATTATATAAAAGTCGTCAAAAACAAAAGATATTGTTTGAAAACGCAAAGTAAATTAGTTTAAAACAATGTTAAGAAAGTGTAATTTTGACTATTGATTATAAAAACAATTTATTATAAGATATTATTTGTTGAAATATTAATTAACTTCAAGAAAAGAAAAATTAAAAAAGTTCTTGACAAAAATAATTAGTATTTGATACAATTAATAAATGTAATTGTTAAAACGAACATTGAAAACTGAATGACAATATGTCAAC
>NZ_KV827249.1:0-680 GCF_001836075.1 Staphylococcus sp. HMSC035D11 | reverse complement strand
GATTTAACTACAGATGAAAATGCAAAATTAAAAATTTTAAATCGTTTTTTAAACAGAAATGATAATAATGACGAAAAAAAAGAAGAAATAAAAAGTAACTTACAATCAAATACAGAATCTTTAATTAAAACTGAAGAGAAACTTGAAAAATTACAAGAGAAAATCAATGAATTGCCTAAATTAAAAGAAAAGTTAAAACATTTCAATGAACTGGGCATTGGAAAGAAATTAGAGGTACAAGGTAAAGTATCTAAAGAAGAGCAATACATAAAAACCACTAAAAAAATTATTGAAGATAATGATATTTCTATAACAAACGTCATTCTACCTTTTAAAGAAAATTACAATCAAGAAATTAAACATATTGATATCTTTGATAATATTCAACGTATTATAAACAATCATAATGAAAAACTAAAAGAAATACAGTCTACTTTTACTGAATTAAAAAATACTACCAAAAGCGAAATAGACAAAGTTTATAATGATTGGCATGAAAAGAAAAAGCATGTTGAGAAGGAAATAAATGAAGCTATTAAATCCTTAGATGATATAGAAGGGAAAACCAAACAAGAAATAGCATACGAATATACTGAGACTCAAAAACAAATAACTTCTATCGAACCATTAGAAACACAACTTTCTCAAGTCAACATAGAGATTGAAAAACTGAAAAAAGA
>NZ_KV827248.1:0-16973 GCF_001836075.1 Staphylococcus sp. HMSC035D11 | reverse complement strand
GTGAGGTCTCTTTTTTTATGTCGAAATTTAGATAAATCTTTTGAAACTAATGAATTGAGGAGTAAATGTATTAAACTAAAAAATGATAAAACTTCTTCAATAATATACTGAAGAAGTTTTTAATATTATTTCAAATTAATAATGAATACAACATTTTATTTTCATTAATATAAATATTTGATGGATCAAATTCATCGACATTATGTTTTAATTGTTCTAAATCTTGATGATTATTTAACTGAATGCCAATAATAACAGTACCCGTATTTTGAGAAGCTTTTTTTAGATATTCAAATTTAGTAATATCATCTTGAGGACCTAAAACATCATTAACAAATTCTTTTAAAGCTCCTGGACGTTGAGGGAAATTTAAAATGAAATAATGTTTCATTTCTTCATATAAAAGTGAACGTTCTTCAATTTCTTTCATACGATTAATATCATTATTTCCACCACTGACTACGCATACTACAGTTTTTCCTATAATATTGTCTTTATAAAATTCAAGAGCTGATACACTTAATGCACCTGCTGGTTCTGCTACTATTGCTTGTTTAGAGTACATATCTAAAATTGTAGAACATACTGCGCCTTCATCAATTTGTAAGTAGTCGTTGACGTATTGTTTGACAATATTAAAGGTAATATCACCAACACGTGCTACTGAAGCGCCATCAACAAATTTATCTATATGTTCTAAAGTTACAACTTTATTTTGAACTACTACTGATTCATACATACTACTTGCTCCGGCAGGTTCGACGCCAATGATTTGTGTATGTGGACTATGTTCATGCATATATGTACTTACACCGGATATTAGACCTCCGCCTCCAATAGCTGCAAAGAGATAATCAAATTGAATCTTTTCTTTTTTTGCTTCTAATAAAATTTCTTTTGCTAATGTCCCTTGACCAGCGATAGTATAAACATTGTTGAATGGATCAATAAATGTCATATGATGCTCATCTGTATAAACTAAAGCTTCTTTTAAACAATCATCAAATGTATCGCCAGTTAGAACGATTTCTACATTTTCTGCACCGAAGAATTTAACTTGATTTACTTTTTGAAGAGGGGTTGTCACTGGCATAAAGATAACAGCTTTTAAATTTAATGCTTTAGCAGTATAAGCTACTCCTTGGGCATGATTACCAGCACTTGCGCAAGTAATACCTTTTGATTTAGCTTGTGTGTCTAATACTGAAATAGCGTTATAAGCACCACGCAATTTAAATGAGCGTACCCATTGCAAGTCTTCTCTTTTTAAATAAACATTACAATTATATTTTTGTGAAAGATAATGATCATATTGTAATGGTGTTTCTTTCACAACATCTTTTATACGTAAATAAGCTTCGTCTACATCAGTAGCTGTTACCGTTGTCTTTAAAACCATTTGTTATCATCCTTACATTGTTTTCTCATATTTCTCTATTAATTCTTCATATTTTAATGTAATAGCAATATCATCTAATCCATTTATAAGTTTATCTTTCCAAGTTTCATCTATATCAAAGTGGAAAGATTGATTATTTGCTGACACAGTTTGATTTGGTAAATCAACCGTTATATTATTTTGATCGGCTAGATATTTTCTAGATTGTTCATTTAAAACAATAGGTAACATTCCATTTTTTGTACAATTCATATAGAAGATATCGCTAAAACCACCAGCAATAATAATATTAAAGCCAAAATCTTTTAAAGCCCAAGCAGCATGTTCACGACTTGAACCACAACCAAAGTTGTCTCCAGTAATAAGAATTGAAGCACCTTTATATTTTGGTTTGTTTAGATTAAAATCCGGATTATCTGATCCATCAGGTAAATAACGCCATTCATCAAAAGCAAAGGGTCCAAAACCAGTTTTAGTAATTCGTTTAAGATGAACTTTTGGAATAATTTGATCTGTATCAATATTGTCGTTAAACAAAGGGACTACTTTACCTGTGTATTGGGTGATAGGTTGAATATCCATTACTTATACAACCACCTTTCTTACGTCAACGAATTTACCATTTATTGCTGCGGCTGCAGCCATAGCCGGAGAAACAAGATGTGTACGTGCACCTTTACCTTGTCGACCCTCAAAATTTCGATTACTTGTTGAGGCACAATGGACACCTTCTGGTACTTGGTCAGGATTCATTCCTAAGCACATGGAACATCCAGGTTCTCTCCATTCAAAGCCTGCTTCTTTAAATACTTTGTCTAACCCTAGAGATTCTGCTTCTTTTTTTACTGTACGTGAGCCAGGAACAACAATAGCAGTAATTTTAGGATGTACTTTTTTTCCTTTTACGATATGGCTTGCTTCTATCAAATCTGATAGGCGAGCATTAGTACATGAACCTAAAAAGACATAACCTAAATCGATATCTTCTGCTTTTTGACCAGGTTTTAGTCCCATATAGTTGTATGCACGTTCATCATTAATATTTTGAATTTCTGGGAATGGAGAACTAAAATTCACACCCATCTCTGGATTTGTGCCCCATGTCACTTGAGGTTCTAAATTGGTTACATCAAGTGTAATCACTTTGTCAAAATGAGCATCTTCATCTGAATATAGTTTCTGCCATTCTCCAATAGATTGATTAAAGTTCTGTGCATATGGTCGACCTTTGATGTATTCAAATGTAGTTTCATCCGGTTGAATAATACCGTATTTAGCTCCACCTTCAATTGCCATGTTACAAATTGTCATTCGACCCTCCATGGATAGTGATTGAATGGTTTCTCCAGTAAACTCAAGTGCATAGCCTGTTCCGAAATCTACACCATGTTGATTGATTAAATGTAAAATAATATCTTTAGCATACACACCTGGTTGTAATTTACCTGAAACTTCAATTTTAAGATTTTTAGGTTTTGTTTGCCATAATGTTTGAGTTGCAAAAACATGTTCTACTTCACTTGTTCCAATGCCAAAAGCAATAGCACCAAATGCCCCGTGAGTTGCTGTATGTGAATCACCACATACGATTGTCTTACCTGGTTGTGTTAATCCAGTTTCAGGACCTACCATATGAACGATACCTTGCTCATCTGAACCCATATCAAAAATATGTACACCAAAATCTTTGGCGTTTTTCTGTAAAGTCGTAATCTGTTTATTAGCAATTTCATCTCTAATATTATATATATCGATTGTAGGAACATTATGATCAAGAGTTGCAAAGGTTAAATCTGGACGTCTAAGTTGTCTTTTTTGAAGTCTTAATCCTTCAAAAGCTTGAGGAGAGGTCACTTCATGTATAAGATGTAAATCTATGTATAAGAGTTGAGGTTCGCCTTCGTTACCAGTTAAGACATGTTTATTCCAAACTTTATCAAATAATGTTTGAGCCATTATTTATGTACCTCCCTTTATTGATAACTTTTTTTTAGTAACTCAAAGATGTCTGAAGTTTTATAGTGTCCTCCAAGATCTTTTGTTGTTTTACCAATTTTAATTAAATGATATACAGCATGTTCTAATTCTTCTGCTGCGACACTTTGATTTAAACTTTCTCTTAAACACATTGCTAGTGACAATACCATTCCAAATGGATTAGCAAGATTTTGATGAGCAATGTCAGGCGCTGAACCATGAATAGGTTCATAAAGTCTAGTACCGTGTTCACTAAAACTTGCCGAAGGTGATAAACCGAGTGAACCAGGTATTACTGAAGCTTCATCACTTAAAATATCACCAAAGAGATTTTCAGTAACAATGACGTCGAATTGTGAAGGATGAGTAATTAAATGCATACTACACGCATCAACGAGTAAATGATTTAATTCGATGTCCGGATAAGACTTGCTTACTTCAGTAACAGTTTTTCTCCAAAGTTTACTTGAAGCAAGGACATTCTCTTTATCTACAGAAGTTACTTTTTTACTACGAGTACGTGCTAATTCAAATGCAACTTTAGCAATACGTTCTATTTCAGCTTTAGTATAAGTGAGAGAATCTAATGCTTCAGAATGATTCATATGTCTAGGTTCACCAAAATAAATGCCACTCGTTAATTCACGAACTATAACTAAGTCTGTATGTTTAACACGCTCTTCTTTTAAAGGTGAAAATTGACTGGTACCTTCAGTCACTTTAGTAGGACGAATATTAGCAAATAAGCCTAACTTTTTACGTAACGCTAATAATCCTTGTTCTGGACGATTATTAGGATCTGTCCATTTTGGTCCTCCAACTGCTCCTAATAAAATCGCATCTGCTTCTTGACAGGCAGAGAGTGTTTCATTAGGAAGGGGAGTGCCATGTGTATCAATGGCGGCTCCTCCAAAATCATAACTTTTTAAATTATAGGTGAAATTGTATTTCTTACTTATTATTTCTAATAACTCTAAACTTCCATTTAAAATTTCAGGTCCGATGCCATCTCCGGGTAAAGCAACAATTTTATATGTCATTATTTATTACCTACTTTCTCTAAATCTTGGGCAATATATTTAGCATGAGCTTCTACATATGCTTTACAAGAAGCTTGAAGTATATCATGATCGATACCTATACCATTAACATGTTGATTTTCAATAACAAGCTCAACATGAACCTCAGCTTGTGCATCTGTACCTTCAGTAACTGAATCAATTCTATAATCGATGAGTTCACTATCCTTTTTAAAAATACGATCAACAGCATTGTAAATTGCAACAATTGATCCTGTACCAATGCTTGAATCTTGATAAATATGACCTTTTTTATCTTTAATGACAACAACAGCGCTTTGTAGACCATTTGAAACATATTGTAATTGCAAAGTTTCTACTTGATAAATTGCATTTTGTTCATGTTCAGAACCTTGAATAATCGCATGAATATCTCGGTCAGATACTGATTTTTTCTTATCTGCTACTGCTTTAAATTGTTTGAATAACTCGATTTGTTGTTTAGGTTCAATGTCATAACCTAACGTTTTAAGTTTTTCAGCAAAAGCATGTTTACCAGAAAGTTTGCCTAAAGGTAATTCGTTTTTGCTTATTCCAACAAGTTGAGGCGTCATGATTTCGTACGTTTCAGGATTTTTAAGAACACCATCTTGATGAATACCTGATTCATGACTGAAAGCATTTTGACCAACAATTGCTTTATTTCTTGGAACTCGAATGCCTGCATATCTAGAAATTAAATCTGAAGTCAATTTAGTTTGCTCTAATTTTAATTTTGTTTCAATACCATAATGATCTTTGCGAACGTATAGTGCTAATGCAATTTCTTCTAATGCAGTATTACCTGCACGTTCACCAATACCATTTACAGTACCTTCAATGCGTTTCGCGCCATTTTCAATTGCAGCTAAGCTATTTGCTACTGCCATACCCAAATCATCATGACAATGTGCACTATAAATAATTTCTTTTTCTGATTTAACATTTGTAATAAGAGATTTAAAAATGACACCATATTCACTTGGATAACTATATCCAACAGTATCTGGAATATTGATTATTGTAGCTCCTGCATCAACAGCTGTTTGAACAGATTTTATAAGGAATGCTTGATCTGTTCTTGATGCATCTTCTGGTGAGAATTGTACTACATCGAATAATGATTTAGCATAACTGACATGTTCCTTAATTGATTCTAAGACTTCTTCTTGAGTCATTTTTAGCTTATGCTCTAAATGAATAGGGGAAGTAGCAATAAATACATGAACACGTGGTTTAGCAGCACATTTTGTTGCTTCATATACAGCATCAATATCAGATTTTTTACATCTTGCTAATCCACACACTGCAGTGGTAGTTAATGCTTTAGAGATTGCTTCTACAGATTTAAAACTTCCAGTACTTGAAGCGGGGAAGCCTGCTTCAATAACATCGACTCCCCATTTTTCAAGTTGCTTAGCAATACTTAAACGTTCATCAAATGAAAAATTCACACCAGGTGTTTGCTCTCCATCTCTTAACGTTGTATCAAATATTTGAATATGGCTTTCCATTTTTAACATCTCCTTACATTTTATTTTTGAATGCTTTTAGATTTAATGAATGGCATCATTTTTCTTAGTTCACGACCCACTGCTTCAATTTCATGACCATGTTGTTGTTCACGTAATTCATAAAATTCTTTAAATCCATTTTCGTTATCTTTAACAAAGCGATTAGCGAAATTACCATTTTGAATATCTTTAAGTACTTCTTTCATATTATCTTTAACATCTGGAGTAATGACACGTGGACCAGATACGTAGTCACCAAATTCAGCAGTATTTGAAATTGAATAACGTACATTTTCCATACCGCCTTCATACATTAAATCAACGATCAGTTTCATTTCATGTAGTACTTCAAAATATGCTAATTCTTTTTGATATCCAGCTTCCACTAATGTCTCGAAACCACTTTGAATCAGTTTATGAATTCCCCCACAAAGTACAGCTTGTTCACCGAATAAGTCAGTTTCAGTTTCTTCTTTAAATGTTGTTTCAATAACACCAGCACGTGTAGCACCAATACCTTTTGCATAACTTAAAGCAATATCACGTGCATGACCTGTAGCATCTTGTTGAACGCCAAATAATGCTGGCACAGCTGAACCTTCAACAAATGTACGTCTTACTAGATGACCAGGACCTTTAGGTGCTACTAAGAAGACATCTACATCTTTAGGTGGTTCGATGACGTTAAAATGAATATTAAATCCATGTGCAAAAGCTAATGCATTACCAGCTTCTAAATTTGGAGCAATTTCATTTTTATATACATTACCTTGAATTTCATCAGGAAGTAATACCATAATAACGTCTGCTTGTTTAACTGCTTCAGCCACTGGATAAACATCTAATCCATCTTCTTTAGCTTTATTAAATGAATTACCTGGACGAATACCAACTCTTACGTCGTAACCGTTATCTTTAAGGTTTTGAGCATGTGCATGGCCTTGAGAACCGTAACCGATAATAGCGATTTTTTTACCTTGTAGTGCATCTTTTTCTACTGATTGATCATAATAAACTTTTGTCATAATACTTTCCTCCATTAGTTAAAAAATTTCAAAAATTGCGAATATTAAAAAGGTAATAATTAACTTTATGATGTTAGACATTAAATATGATAATTGATGTAAAATGCTAGCGCATCATCTAAGAATTAATCATTCACATCTTCAACATTAATAACACTGACTTGTTTTTTTAATTTAGTAATTAAAATTCGATATACATCTTCATCCTCAATATGAACTTTGATTGTCATATCAGATATGCCATCTTCACTAGCAGGTTTTACATATAATTCATTGATATTGTACTGTAATCTTACAAAAGCACTTGTGATTCGATTTAACGTACTGACTTGGTCAGCTACTTTTAATTTTAAAGTTCGGTTCATTCTAGGCCCTCCATTTCATGATTAGCTTTACCACTAGGAATCATAGGGTTTACAGGTTCCGCTGGAGAAATTCTTACTTCAATTAAAGCAGGACCTTCATAATTAAAAGCTTCATCTAATTGCGCTTTTAATTTATTAGGGTGATCGATTAAGAAGCTTTTAACACCGTAAGCTTCAGCCATTTTAATAAAATCTGGTTGATCATTGAAAACAGAATGTGAAAAACGTTGATTAAAGAATTTATCTTGCCATTGTTTTACCATTCCTAATGTACCGTTGTTAATTAAAACAATTTTTACATTTAGATGATATTCAGGTAATAACGCCATTTCTTGATTGGTCATTTGGAATCCACCATCACCTACAAAACAAATAACTGTTTTATCTGGAGCTGCGAGTTGTGCACCAATTGCTGAAGGAATACCGAATCCCATTGTTCCTAATCCACCACTTGTAACCCATTGACTATGATGTTTAAACGGATAAAATTGTGCTGACCACATTTGATGCTGACCTACATCTGTAGTGATGATGGCTTCACCATTTGTGATTTTACCAATATATTCAATCGCTTCTTGTGGACGACAAAATGTATCATTAGCTTCTTTGTATTTAAATGGATGTTTTGATTTATTATCTAAACAATGGTCTACCCATTCTTTGTATGTAGCATGACTTTGATGTTCAGTAACTAATGTTTCTAATACTTTTTTACAATCTGCAACAATACCGAGTGTTGTAGGAATCACTTTATTAATTTCTGATTCATCAATATCAATGTGTACCACTTTAGCATTTGGTGCGAATTCGTTAGGATTACTAGCCAAACGGTCATCAAATCGACTACCTAAATTAATGAGTAAGTCACATTCAGTGAGTGCCATGTTACTTGCATAAGAGCCATGCATACCGCCCATACCAAGGAAAAGGGGATTTTCATATGGAATAGCACCTAGACCTAATAAAGTTGTAACAACAGGAATTTGATGGTGAGTAACAAATTCGGTTAATAAATCATTTGATTTTGAGTGATTGATACCTGCTCCAGCTAAAACAACAGGTTGTTTTGCATGATTTAAATATTGAGAAAGTTGTTGAATATCTTCTTTATTTGGATTTTCAGTTACTTGATATGAAGGTAAATGAACTTCTTCTTCAAGTGGAGCAGAAGAAGTTAAAACGCCCATATCTTTTGGGAAATCAATAACTACAGGTCCTTTACGTCCAGTATTTGCTAAATAGAATGCCTCGTGAACAATTCTAGGAATATCATCTACATGTTTAACTTGGTAATTAGCTTTTGTAATTGGTGTCGTCATTGATAATAAATCAGCTTCTTGGAATGCATCTTTACCAATACCAGGGGTTGCCACTTGTCCGGTAAATACGACTAAGGGTAGAGAATCACAATAAGCATCAGTAATACCAGTGATAGCATTTGTAGCTCCAGGACCACTTGTTACGACGACGACACCAGGTTTGCCTGAAACACGTGCGTATCCTTCAGCGGCATGGGTAGCACCTTGTTCATGACGTGCAAGAATATGTTTAATTTTTTCATCATAAAATGTATCGTATAATGGTAAAACTGCGCCACCTGGATATCCAAAAATGAAATCAACATCTTCGTGTACAAGTGCTTCTACTAATAAGTCAGAACCACTTCGAGTTGTAAGTGTTTCAGTTTGTTTATTACTTTCCTTTGTTTTTGACATATTTATCGCTCCTTAAATTTAAATAAGATTTTCTGGGACTTGCATAATACCACCCGTATTTGCACTGGTTACTAAAGCAGTGTATCTTGCAAGATAACCTGTTTTTACTTTAGCTTTAAAAGGCTCAAGTTCTTCTTTACGTTTATACAATTCTTCTTGAGGCTGATTAACATCTAAAGTTCGATTTACTAAGTCAATAGTAATTTCATCACCATCTCTAATCAGACCAATAGGACCTCCTGAGGCTGCTTCTGGTGAAATATGACCTACAGCGATACCACGAGTAGCTCCAGAAAAACGTCCATCCGTAATTAAAGCGACATCTTTTCCTAAACCTCTTCCGACGATAGATGATGTAGGAGCTAACATTTCTGGCATACCCGGACCTCCTTTAGGTCCTTCATATCGAATGACCACTACGTGACCTTCACGAACTGTTTTATTATCAATTGCTTCTACAGCTGCATCATGTGAATCAAAGCAAATTGCTTTTCCTTTAAATACTTTAATTGAAGGATCAACACCACCAACTTTAATTACTGCACCTTTAGGAGCAATATTACCGAATAAGACGGACAATCCACCTTCTTTATCATATGGAGCATCTAAAGAATGAATAACATCGAAATTTTTAATCTCTTTACCTTGGTTATTTTCTCTTAATGTTTTACCAGTAACTGTGAGTCGATCTGGATGTAGGGTTCCTTCTTTTTTCATTAATTCATTAATGATTGCTGGACATCCGCCAGCTTCATGAACATCGTGCATAGAATAAGAAGAACTTGGTGCAATCTTAGATAAATAAGGCGTTTTTTTAGCAATTTCATTAATTCTTTCTAAGTCATATTCAATTCCAGCTTCATTAGCAATTGCTAATGTATGAAGTACAGTATTTGTTGAACCACCCATTGCCATATCTAAAGCAAATGCATCATCAATTGCTTCTTTTGTAACAATATCACGAGGTTTAATATCATTTTTTATATTTTCTACCAATTGGAATGCTGCTTGTCTAATCATTTCACGACGTTGATCGCTTACTGCTAAAGCTGTACCGTTGTAGGGAAGTGCTAATCCTAAGACTTCCATTAAACAGTTCATAGAATTTGCTGTGAACATTCCTGCACATGATCCACATGTTGGACAAGCATTTTGTTCCATATCTAAAAATTCTTCTTTAGTAATTGAACCTTCTTTAAAAGCTCCGACTGCTTCGAACATAGATGATAGAGTTAAAGCTTTTCCCTGAGCAGATAAACCAGCTTTCATTGGGCCACCTGAACAAAAGATAGCAGGGACATTTGTTCTAACAGCTGCTAATAACATGCCAGGTGTAATTTTGTCACAGTTAGGAATATAAAATACACCATCAAACCAATGAGCATTGATAACAGTTTCAGCCGCATCTGCAATAATTTCACGTGACGGTAAGGAATACCTCATACCAATATGTCCCATTGCTATTCCATCATCGACACCGATTGTATTAAATTCAAAAGGAATTGCTCCTGCTTCACGAATCGCTTCTTTTGCAATATCAGCTAATTCTCTTAAATGAACATGTCCAGGAACGATATCGATATATGAATTACAAATTGCTACAAAAGGCTTATTCATGTCAGTAGGACTTTTAAGTGCTCCTGTCGCGTGTAATAGGCTTCTTGCTGGTGCTTGGTGATCACCTTTTTTTTATCATGTCACTTCTCATTTATTCATTCCCCCATAAATTACTAATTATTAAAATAAAAAAACGCCCCAATAAAGTTGGGACGTTTTTAAGTCCCATTCAATGAGAAATAGGACTTAAACATTTAGTAAATTAAGCTACTAAAGTTCCAGCCCTGAAGAGTATAATAAAATAATTAAATTTTCTAGTGGTGACAGTGAATATGTAAATGATTGCATGGTATTATACTCCTTTCTTGAATGGATTATTATTTGAATAGTTAGAATTGTTTAAAAATTTGATAAATTTAATTTACACTAAACAGATATTAAAGTCAATACTCTTTTTAGAATTTTCTAACAATTTAGAAGAATAATTTATGTTTTATTAATGAGAAATTTTTAGTAAAGTTTGTTACAATTATTAAGTTAAATTTAGATGAAATAATGAAGAGTAAAATAAACATGAGGAGAGAGAACAATACATGATACCTATCAAAAATTTAGATGAGATGGAACATTTTGCTAAAATTTTAATGAAACATGTTGGTTCAAAAGATGTCATTTTATTGAATGGAGATTTAGGTGCTGGTAAAACAACGTTGACTCAATTTATAGGTAAATATCTAGGAGTAAAGCGTAATATTAATTCTCCTACGTTTAATATCATAAAATCATACAAAGGTAAGGAGTTAAAACTTCATCATATGGATTGTTATCGCTTAGAAGATTCAGATGAAGATTTAGGATTTAATGAATACTTTGAAGATGACGCTGTTACAATAATTGAATGGAGTCAATTTATACAGGAGTTCCTTCCAGAAGAGTATTTAGTGATTAATATTACGACTATAAATGAAAGTCAACGACAAATTAATATAGCAGCAAAAGGCTATCATTATACTAAAATAAAGGAAGAGATAGACAATGAACTTACTGTTAATTGATACTTCAAATCAACCCATGTCAATTGCTTTGATGAACGATGATGAAGTTTTAGCAATAAAAACAACAAATAGTAAAAAAGATCATTCGAGCCAACTTATGCCTGGTATTCAATCCTTATTTAATGAATCGAATTTAAAAAAACAAGAATTAGATGGGATTGTTGTTGCAAAAGGACCTGGCTCTTATACAGGAGTGAGAATAGGCGTTACTGTAGCGAAAACATTAGCCTATGCTTTGAATACTAAATTATATGGTGTCTCATCGTTAAAAGCATTAGCGGCTACTATAGATACGAATGATAAAAGAATTATCGTACCAATATTTGATGCTCGTCGCCAAGCGGTATATACAGGATTATATCAATATGAAAATAATCAATTAAATACAATTGAAAAAGACCAATATATTTCTTTAGAAGCGTTGCATAAAAAACTCAATGCTTTAAATCAACCTTATGTGTTTGTAGGAGAGGACACGGAAAAAATATCTGAATTACTACATGGAGATATTGAGACTAAACTGCCTAATGCAACTGTCATGAAACACTTGATTCATCAACCTGAGAACATTCATACGTTTGTACCAAATTATATAAAATTGTCAGAGGCGGAACGTAATTGGTTAAACCAACAGAAGAACAGTTAACTATTAGAGCGATGCAAGTCGATGATGTACCAAGTGTTTTCGATATTGAGAGAGAAAGCTTCAACGATAGTTCATGGACCGTTGATGCATTTTACCATGAATTAAATGAAAATAACTTCGCAAAGTACTTTGTTGTTATTTTTCAAGAAGAAATTATTGGATATTTAGGATTATGGATAGTAATTGATCAAGCTCAAATTACAACCATAGCAATCAAAGAATCATTCAGAGACTATGGATTAGGTCAGCTATTACTTAATTATGTGATGGACTATGCTAGGCATACTTGTGATGTGATGAGTTTAGAAGTGAGAATTACGAATGTGATAGCTCAACATGTATATAAAAAATTAGGGTTTCAATATGGCGGTAAAAGAAAAAATTACTATGGAGAAGGCGAGGATGCATTAGTGATGTGGGTGAATTTAAATGAATAGAGACATATTAATATTAGCGGTTGAAACAAGTTGTGACGAAACAAGTGTAAGTGTTATAAAAAATGGAAATACGATTTTATCTAATATTGTACTTAGTCAAATAGAAAGTCATAAACGTTTTGGGGGAGTAGTCCCTGAAGTTGCAAGTAGACATCATGTAGAGGGAATTACGACTACAATTGATGAAGCGTTATCTTCAGCTAATGCTACTATGGAAGATATCGATGCCGTAGCTGTTACACAAGGGCCTGGATTAATAGGGGCACTTCTAATAGGAATTAATGCAGCAAAAGCTTTAGCATTTGCCTATAATAAGCCAATCATTCCTGTTCATCATATTGCTGGACATATTTATGCTAATCATCTTGAAGAACCGTTAACCTTTCCTTTAATAGCATTAATCGTTTCGGGTGGACATACAGAACTCATTTATATGAAATCACATTTAAATTTTGAAGTCATTGGTGAAACACGAGATGATGCTGTAGGAGAGGCTTATGATAAGGTAGCAAGAACAATTGATTTACCATATCCAGGAGGCCCAGCTATAGATGCACTTGCTTTGGAAGGAAAGGACACATACCATTTTCCTAGAGTATGGCTTGAAAAAGATAGTTATGATTTTAGCTTTAGTGGATTAAAAAGTGCAGTGATTAATAAGTTACACAATCAGCGACAAAAAAATGAAGACATAAAAAAAGAAGATGTTGCTACCAGTTTCCAAAATAGTGTTGTTGATGTATTAAGTACAAAGGCTATTAATGCTTGTAAATCTTATCATGTTGAACACCTTATTGTAGCTGGCGGAGTAGCTAGTAACAAAGGATTAAGAGAACGATTAAATCATTTGTGTAAAGAAAATAACATTAAACTTTCAATACCTAATTCAAAGTTATGTACAGATAATGCTGCTATGATTGGGGCTGCTGGATATTATTACTATAAAGCTGGAGTAACTTCATCTCTAGATTTAAATGGAAAAAATAATATAGATATTGAAGATGTAACAGTTGAATAATAAAGTAAAAAGTAATTGAACTTAAAATCAAATAAGTTTCAATTACTTTTTTATTTAATTAGGTTAATGTATTGATATATGATATATGTCAATAGAGAACGTGTGTACTTATCAACAAATAGTTAATATCTTGTGGATAAAAAGGGGGTAAAGGTGTGAATATAGTTTGAATGTTGTGTAAAAGTTATGTAAATTATTATCATTCACGTTGTGGATAACTAGGATAAGTTCGTGGATAACTGATATATCAGTATTTTAGTTGTTTATAAATTTGTGAATGAAATAAATAAAAAAACTAGTAAAAATTTGATACCTTTACTAGTTTTTCTTAGATATATTAAATTTTTTCTTGTAATTCTTCCCATTCAGCCATAACATTCTCTAATTGTCGTTCGGTACTTAATTTCTGCTCAGCAAGTTCATTTGCCTTAATAGGATCATTAAAAATATCAGGCTGAGTCAATTGTTGATCAATTTGAGTAATTTGTTCTTCATATTTTTCGATTTGTTCTTCACATTGCTCAATTTGACGCTCAATTTTTCGTAATTCTCTCTTATATTGTTTTTGAGAAGCATACGTATTAGTTGTTGACGAATCGGTGTCTTCTAAATCAAGCGTTTCATCTTTATTGTGTTCCGCTTCAAATTCCTTTAACGCAGAAGCTTCTTCTGTTTTCTCAATAAAATATTGATAGTCACCTAAATACAGTTGACCACCATCTTTATTTAAATCAAATACTTTATTTGCTAGTTGATTAATAAAATATCGATCATGGGAAACAAATAAAATTGTACCTTCAAAATCTTTTAACGCTTGTTCTAACATTTCTTTAGAATCTATATCAAGATGGTTAGTAGGTTCATCGAGTATCAAAACGTTATCACGTTGTAACATAAGTAAAGCTAATTGCAAACGTGCTTTTTCGCCCCCTGATAAATCATTAATAACTTTTTTGACGTCATCTTGAACGAATAAAAATCGTCCTAAAATAGCGCGGACATCTTTTTCATTCATCATAGGATATTGATCCCAAACATAATCTAATATTGTTTTATTAGATTTGAATTCTGCTTGTTTTTGATCGTAATATCCTATGTTTAAATTAGCACCATAAGTAATTTCTCCACCTAATGCTTTTTGACGATTTGCAATTGTTTTGATAAGTGTAGTCTTTCCAACTCCATTAGGTCCAATAATAGCAATATGGTCTCCTTTTGTAACTTCAATATTAATAGGAGCAGTGATAGGGGATTGATAACCTACTTCTAGATTACGGATATGCATCACATCATTGCCAGTATTTCTATCAAATCCAAACTGGATATTAGCACTTTTAGCATCCATCATTGGCTTATCGATACGTTCCATTTTTTCTAATGTTTTTCGACGACTTTTAGCCATACCGCTTGTTGAAGCTCGAGTAATATTTTTTTCCACGAAAGTTTCAAGGCGTTTAATTTCTTCTTGTTGTTTTTCATATTCTTGCATTCTTAATTCATAGTATTTATCACGTTGAGTAATAAATTGCTCATAATTACCTACATAACGCTTCACATCTCCTAAAGCAACGTCATATATTTGAGTTACAATTTTATCTAAGAAGTATCTGTCATGACTAATAATAATGATGGCACCTTTAAAATATTTTAAATAATCTTCTAACCACTTAGTTGTTTCCAAGTCAAGATGGTTTGTAGGTTCATCTAATAGTAATAAATCGGGTTCACTTAAAAGCATCTGTGCTAAAGATAAACGTGTTTTTTGTCCGCCACTAAAATCATTAATGGGTTTATCAAATTCTTCTTCAGTAAAGTTTAAACCATGCAATACTGTTTTAATTTTACTTTCATATTGATAACCTTCAAGTTGTTCAAATTGATTAGATAATGATTCATAACGCTCCATATGTTGTTTATAATCTTCTGAATCATAACTATCAACGTGAGCGGCTAACCAATCAGTTTCATCATTAATAAGCGTTTCCATATGCTTAATATGTTCAAATGGTTTTGACATTTCTTCAATTACAGTCAGAGAAGAATCAAGTGTCATTTGTTGAGTTAAATAACCAATGCGTAAATTCTTGATTTTTGAAATATGACCACTATCATAATCTTCAACACCTGCAATAATCTTCATTAACGTTGATTTTCCAGCGCCATTTCTTCCTACTACGCCAATACGTTCTCCAGTTTTAACTTCAAAATTAACATGATTAAATATATCTTCACCATCAAACGATTTTGAAATATCATTTAATTGTAAAAGTATCATTCAAGTTTCACCTTTCTATCTATGTAACAATCACATTTATTTAACTTTAAATTTGACATTATTATATCATTTTACAATATAAGGTATGCTTAGGAAACTAAGATATTTATTTTTGAAATAGGTTACGGTATAATATTGCAGTATCCATAATAGGCATTATATATATTTCACTAAAATAACTAATTGCACTCTAGTTAGTTTGAATATATAGATTAAAAAGTTCAAACAAAAGGGGGACATTGCATATGCCTCAAAATCAATCAAAAATACCTCGCGCTACATTAAAACGTTTACCTTTATATTATCGATTTGTTAATTCATTGAAAATCAAAGGTATTGATCGTGTGAGTTCTAAAACAATTAGTGAGGCTTTAGATATTGAATCAGCTACGATAAGAAGAGATTTTTCTTATTTTGGTGAGTTAGGTAAGAAAGGATATGGCTATAACGTTGAGAGTCTTTTAGAATTCTTTAAAACGGAGATTAGCGATAGTAATAATATTCATATTGCTATTGTTGGCGTAGGGAATTTAGGACGTGCATTACTTACTTACAATTTTTCAATACATGATGAAATGACAATTACAGCTGCATTTGATATTGATAAAGATATTGTTGGTACAAAAGTTGGAAAAGTGACAGTAAAGCATATTGATGATATTTCATCTGAACTTCAAAAACAAAATATTAATGTAGTGATTCTTACTACACCAGGAAGTGTGGCACAATCTGTTTCAGATCGACTTATTAAGGCTGATGTAAAAGGTATCTTAAACTTTACTCCTGCTAGAATTGATGTGCCAAATGATGTTCAAGTTCATCATATCGATTTAGGTATCGAATTACAATCACTATTATTCTTTATGAAAAACTCTTCAAATTAATATTAAATTATTTTTTAAAGAGGCTGGGACATAAAGTATCTGGATAAG
>NZ_KV827247.1:0-343 GCF_001836075.1 Staphylococcus sp. HMSC035D11 | reverse complement strand
TATCACTGGTAATATGTGCTGCATACCAAAATCCACCCCTATCTATTACTCTTTGTGTGATGTCATGAAAACTCATAGTACTGGGGGAATTGCCGTCTTCAGGGTTCGATAATCCTAGTTCTCCTAAGTATCTCTCTAGCTCTTGTTCTTCAGTATTCTCTGAAAATAGACAAACAATATGAATTTTTTCTGATGTGGAAATTTCGAACCCTGGAAATACAAGAATTCCTTTAGATGATAAATATTCTCTGAGTTTCTTTGATTTATCAACATTTCCATGATCTGCTAAGCCAATAATTGATATGTTGTTTTTTATACAATAGTTGTATATAGATTCATTATA
>NZ_KV827246.1:0-236 GCF_001836075.1 Staphylococcus sp. HMSC035D11 | reverse complement strand
TGTCTCTTCTTCAAAAACTGTTGCTAAAGGGACTAAGATATTTAACAAGCATACAAAAATTCCAAAACATATAGAGTTCCTTTTCAACAAACTTTATCACAAGTCCTATTAAAATTTTAAATACCTTATTTGTTATTTAAAGATACTTTTAGAACATTTAGGCGTATTTTATGTATATTTAATTCAAAATCATTTAAAGGATCTGAGAACACAAATATGAGCTAATTAAAAAAACA
>NZ_KV827245.1:0-6901 GCF_001836075.1 Staphylococcus sp. HMSC035D11 | reverse complement strand
AATTTGTTAGAAATTATGTCCCAGCCTCTTTTGGTTATCTATTATTACCAGATGTATCAATATGTTTGATGGGTTAATCGATGACATTCGAAAATTTGCGAGTTTAGTTTTAACTGTGGTGTTAATTGGTTACTTAACTTTATTCGTTGTAGGTATTGCTGGTTTTATCTATACCATTTTAGCTATTCTTGCAATGAATAAGGGCGAAGATTTTGTTGTTCCATTTACGATTGAAATCATTAAATAAAACGAAATATCCCTTTGTGACGTATCATCACAAAGGGATATTTTTATTTCTCCACTAACCAATCAATTGTACGTTCAATTGCTTTGTCCCAAAAAGCATAATCATGTTCCCCAGGTCCTTCTTCATATTTATAATTGATACATTTTTCATCTAAATATTTCATAAATCGTTGATTATCATCATATAAGAAATCTTCTGTGCCACATTGAATAAAGAGTTCTGGAAGTGTTGCGCCTTTATCAACCGCTTCATCCACTAAGTGATAGGTATCTAACTCTGTACCTTTAACTTTTAAAGCTTCACCGGCAATGGCTTTGGGATCAAAGTCATTCCACTCAATATCGAGTAATGATTTTACATCAAATACTGCTGATAATGGCGCTGCTTTAGAAAATAAATGGCTTTGAGTTAAAGCAAATTTTATGGTTCCGTACCCCCCCATTGAATGACCTGCAATAAAATTATCTTCTCTTTTTTTAGATACTGGTAACACTTGATGTGCATAATTGTAAATTTCTAATATATAGTCATAGTAGCTATGACCAAAAGCCATATTCGCATAGCCACTGTGATCTGCATTCGGCATAATCACTGCCAACTGATGTGCTTCTGCATAACGTTCGATACTTGTGAAACGCATATACGATGTCGCATCACTTGATAAACCATGGAGCAGTAATAACATTTTTAAAGGTTTTACAGATTCATGTTGTTTAAAAAAGCTATCGTCTTCTGGAACGATGGCTGTAAACGATTGATTCATCCCAATCGTAGGTGATTTATAATTAATAGTCATAAATGCCATATTGTTTCGTCCTTCCAATTTATAAGTATGATATCTATTTTACACTTTTTGTAGACTAATGGAATATTTTTTAGTATAAAAAGACGTTAGCCAAATGATTAACGTTTTTGTTAATAAATTGTTTCACGTGAAAACATTATATATCTTCTCTAAATAAAGGTTGACTCATACATCTTGGACCTCCACGACCACGTACCAATTCACTGCCTTTAATTTCAATCACTTTAATACCTTTATCACGTAATAATTGATTAGAGACATAGTTTCTATCGTATGTTACCACAACGCCTGGGCGAATACATAATGTATTAGATCCATCGTTCCACTGTTCTCTAGCACCGTCTATGACATCTCCATTGCCAGTAGGTATCAATTCTACGTTATCTACACCTAATGCATTGGCTAACGTTTCTCGTAGCTGTCTAGAGTGTGTAATTTTAATATCATCTTTCATTTCATCTTGTTCAATTGTAAAGATATTCATGTGATTCTCTTCTTTAAAAATAGCTGCATGCACTGTAAATTTGTCATAATCAATCATTGTAAATACAGTATCTAGATGCATAAATGTACGACTATTAGGTATTTCAATCGCAAGTACTTTTTTAAATGTAGTGTATTCGTCTTTAAATATATTTCTTGCTAGCCGCTCAATGGCTTCAGCTGATGTACGTTCTGAAATACCGATAGCTAATACTTCTTTAGAAAGCACAAGCTCGTCTCCGCCTTCAATGTTAAACGGTGAAGTACGATCAAGCCACACCGGTATATCTGCATCTTTAAAACGAGGGTGATATTTTAAAATATACGTCATAAAAATAGATTCACGACGTCTTGCGCGCCAATACATACGATTGATCGACATACCTCTACCAATACTTGCTTGAGGATCCCGTGTAAAATATAAATTGGGCATCGGATCTAAATAGAATGGATAACGATCATCTAAATATTCCACTAGATGCGTTGTTTCAAGTTGAATGTCCTCTTTACGTATCCCAGACATCATTGTTTCAATTAATGCTTGATTTGATAATGTTGAAAAATATGTTTTAATTTCTGTCTCATGACCTAAAATTGTTTTTTGAGATTCTGATAAAATATCATCAATCAATTGCTGTCTTACATCTTCATTTTCAATCGCTTCAGCAGCAAGTTGTTCTAGATAAACGACTTCTACCCCTTCACTTCTAAGTGTTTCTGCAAATTGATCATGCTCTTCTTGCGCCACTTTTAAATATGGAATATCGTCAAACAACAATCCACTTAAATGATCAGGTACTAAATTTTCTAACTCTTTACCTGGTCGTTTTAATAGCACTGTTTTTAATGTACCGATTTCATTATTAACTTGAATTGGCCCCTTTGTCATTTGTATTCCTCCTTCAAGTAAATGGTATATTGATATGTCATTATCATGAAGCAGTGGTTCAAAATATACATTTCATGTATATAATTCTATCGTAGCACTAAATGTTAATTTCCAATAATAAAACCTTTTGATTATCGATCAGAAGATGATTTTAAAATTTTAACTTGAAATACCTTTATATAATCATTTAATATTTATTCACCTATGTGTATAAAAAATGATTGAAGCGAATACGTTCACTTCAATCACCTATTTAATTCATTGCTTGTTGTACTGTACTATAGCCTAATACAACTCGGTCTACTTTATCTTTATTAACATCAAACCAAACTGTCATACCATTTTGTTTAGGTTGATAGTAATAAATACCTGTTGTGTTGTTGTTACCATTATCAATTTTTTGTAGCTCTTTACTATATACTTTTTTAAGTTGTATTAATGAAAGTTGACCTTTGACTTCCATATCTAATAACGAGGCAGTTTTACCATCTTTAGATACATTTCTGAAGTATTGATCATATTTCAATATCGATTTATTAGATGTTGTCGATTTAATTTTAATGCCATTAAATTTAACATTTTCAGCTTTAATCGCATTTTTAAAATGTTTATCTAATACGAATGAAGCATTTTGACCCGCATAACCATTATAGTTGTAATATGATGACGTTGCTGCGTGTGCAGTAGGCTGTTGAACAAGTGCACCTGTGACGCTAGCACCTAATAGTGTACTAAATGCTATTGTTGTAGCTACACATACTTTTGTTGTCTTTTTCATATGCGTCTTCCTCTTTCTCTTTAAACTACTCATATCATACTTCATTACTCATATCTATACAATCATTATAGCAATTGGTTATCTATTTAAATATTTTTTTATAAAATTGTGTTATACTATAAATAGGAGTAATAGTTCTATTTACTCCTTCATAAAAAGTTATACTACGTCATAACATTAGACCACGAGTTTACTTCCCCTTTGTTAAACTTGTGGTCTTATGATATATAAATTCATTATTTTAATTTTTAAATATAAGATTTATTTATATTATGAGAAACCACTTCCGAAAAGCGAACATATGTTCTATAATATTATCGAGGTGGTTTTAATGATTCCTGATCAATACAAACATGAAACAGATTATCGTAACATTCCTAGAGAATATTTAGACGCTAATATACCACAAGGACGTGGCATGATTAAGTGGGCACCGTTTATTATATGTACTAATCTCATAAAAAATCTAATTTAATAGGGTTCAAACATAATTTATATATGTATTATGTTTGAACCCTATATCTATTTATTTTTTACTAATATCATTTAAAATGTCTCGCAATTCTTCAATTTCTTTGTTATTTAATTCTTCATTTTTCGCAAAATTAAGCACTAAACTTTTCATATCCCCTCCATACAATTTATTAAGAAAGGTTTTAGCAGTTTTCATTTTAATATCATCTTCTTTAATAATTGATGAGTAAAAATAAATATTATTATATTTATAGCGTTTTATAATCTCTTTTTTATATAGTCTTGTAATTAATGTTCTAATCGTCTTATCGCTAACTTCTTTATTTTTTTGAATCTCAACTACAATTTCATTAGCTGATACTGATTTTTTATTCCATATTATATTCATAACATCCCATTCAGCCATAGATATTTCAACTTGCTTATTGGCCATTTAAAACACCCATTTCTTTTAATATTTTTTCATTTATGAATTTAGCATTTTCACCAGAGGCTTTTTCATCTGATAAATGTGTAGAAAAATAATACTTATCATGATTTGTAATTACGTAACCTACAAACCACCCATTATTATATTTCCCGTTTACTATACCTGTACCTGTTTTCCCATACAATTCATAATTTTCATTTTTTCTAATCAATAACGAAGAAGATAATTGTTTCTTTTCATTTTTACTAAAATGGTTATTTTGTTCCATCATATTTTTTAAAACTATTACTTGTTCAAGATTAGATATTTTCAAACTATCTTCCAACCAATAGGCTTTATAACTTCCCAAATTTTTATTACCATAATTTAATTGCTTGAGTTGATCAGAAGTATAGTTCTTTGATAATTGATTACTAATACGTTCGAAGTACCAATTAACTGAGTTTTGTATTGCCGTATTTAAATCTTGATCCTTATTCCAAGAATCGAAAGGATAATGATTATGATTCCATGACATACGTGAATTTTTATCACTTATAATATGACGGTCAAGTCCAAACAGTGCTAAATAAATTTTGTAAGTTGAATCAGGAGAATATCTTTTTCTACTTTCTTTTTCATTATAAATATAGTATTTGTCTTTCTTCATGCTGTACATAACGAAAGATCCACTATTTGAACCAAAATTTTTACTTTCATCTAAAATTTGGTAATCGCTTTGTAAGGGCTTTTTATAATTATAATCAGTTAAGGATTGCCCCATTAAAAACTGGCTTTGAATTATCATGATAAAAAAAGTAAAAATACAAATAAAAATTAGAATTAATTTTGACTGCTTCTTCAGATTGCCTTCTTTTATATTAATTAATCTTCTTTTGAGTAATGATTTTTTACCATTAAATGAATGGCTTAATATATTTTTGTTGAAAAATGAGGTTTTTAATACGGAATCCATAATAGCTTCCGCATAAGACTTAAATTCATTTTTGTTAATATTATTAAGGACAAATCTATCGGCTTCTACTTCATTGTCATGAATCATCTTTCTTTTTACAATTTGTATTAGTGGATTATAACTCATAGCAATAGAAAAAATATGAAAGATAATTAAATGCAAAGTATCTCTGTTTTTAGCATGAGCATACTCGTGCAATATTATATATTTTAGTTTTTTGTCATTTATACTTTTAAAATATAAACTGGGAATCAAAATAATATATTTTCCATACCAAAAAGTTATTGGAGAATGAATAGATTCTGCTTTTCGAATCACAATATTTCTTTTATATTGATGATTGAAAAGTATCTTGTTTATTTTATCTTTTTCTTTTTCATTTAGATAAAGTGACTGTTTCTTTAAATACTTAAGATATAATAAAGAATTTAAAAATTTAAAACTTAAAATAATAACTAAAACTATCCAAATAACTGTGCAGATATTATCTATTGAATCCCAATTAAACTTATGGATGTCTGTTGTAAACTCATGAACAGGTTTAGTGGTATTTATGTTAGGATTCAAATTGTGTGAATTACTTTCAACTGTGGGCTCTTGATTATTCAAATTATTAAATTTAAAAAAAGAGAATTTAATAGGGATGAAAGGAATTAATCCTGCAAGAAGAGTTAGATACCAAACTTTATAATTTAACATATAATTAAAATAGCGTTTTAATATGTACCTAAAAAATAATAACAATAGAAATATAAAACAAAAGCTTACTATGCTCATTATTAATAACTTAGCCATTTCAACACCTTCTTTCAAATATTTATAATAAACTATTGACGCGAATATTACAATTGTAATATTATTGATTTATAGAAATTACAGCTGTAATATTGGAGGGTATATTTTGAAAAAGTTAATACTTTTAATTGCAATTGCTTTAGTTTTAAGTGCATGTAATTCAACCAGTTCACATGCTAAAGAGTTAAATAATTTAGAAAAGAAATATAATGCTAATATTGGTGTCTATGCATTAGATACTAAAAGTGGTAAGGAAGTAAAATTTAATGCCGATAAGAGATTTGCCTATGCTTCAACTTCAAAAGCGATAAATAGTGCTATTTTGTTAGAACAAGTACCTTATAATAAGTTAAATAAAAAAGTACATATTAACAAAGATGATATAGTTGCTTATTCTCCTATTTTAGAAAAATATGTAGGAAAAGATATCACTTTAAAAGAACTTATTGAGGCTTCAATGAAGTATAGTGATAATACAGCAAACAATAAAATTATAAACGAAATCGGTGGAATCAAAAAAATTAAAAAACGTTTAAAAAAATTGGGAGATAAAGTAACAAATCCAGTTAGATATGAAATAGAATTAAATTACTATTCACCAAAGAGCAAAAAAGATACTTCAACGCCTGCTGCTTTCGGCAAGACTTTAAATAAACTTATCGCAAATGGAAAATTAAGCAAAAAAAATAAAAATTTCTTACTTGATTTAATGTTAAATAATAAAAACGGAGACACTTTAATTAAAGATGGTGTTCCAAAAGACTATAAGGTTGCTGATAAAAGTGGTCAAGCAATAACATATGCTTCTAGAAATGATGTAGCTTTTGTTTATCCTAAGAACCAATCTGAACCTATTATTTTAGTCATTTTTACGAATAAAGACAATAAAAGTGATAAACCTAATGATAAATTGATAAGTGAAACCGCCAAGAATGTAATAAACAAATTTTAATAGTCTAAATGTACTACAAAAACTGATATAATTCTATCTTTCATAAAACTTCATAATATCGAAGAGAGGCTGGGACATAATTTCTAACAAATT
>NZ_KV827244.1:0-1469 GCF_001836075.1 Staphylococcus sp. HMSC035D11 | reverse complement strand
CAAAAGATGTAACAACAAAAGAAGCGCCATCAGCAGAAGAAACAAACAAAGTAGCAACAGAAGAAGAAGCACCAGCAGTTGAAGAAACAAATGCTAAGAGCAATTCAAATGCTCAACCAGCAGAAACTGAGAGAACTCACGTTGTAGATACAGTTGCTAAAGATTTATATAAAAAATCTGAAGTTACAGAAGCAGAGAAAGCTGAAATTGAAAAAGTATTACCAAAAGATATTTCAAATTTATCTAATGAAGAAATTAAAAAAATAGCTTTAAGTGAAGCACTTAAAGAAACAGCTAACAAAGAAAACGCACAACCAAGAGCAACATTCCGTTCAGTAAGCAGAAATGCTAGAACAACAAATGTTAACAATTCAGCAACAGCATTAAGAGCAGCTGCACAAGACACAGTTACTAAAAAAGGAACGGGTAACTTTAAAGAATATGGAGATATAATCCATAAAACGTATAAAGAAGAATTCCCTAAAGAAGATAAGCTAACTGCATTCAATACAAACTTCAATCCTAATACAGGAACTAAAGGCGCATTAGAATATAATGATAAAATAGATTTTAATAAAGACTTTACAATTACTGTTCCAGTAGCAAACAACAACCAAGGTAATACAACAGGAGCAGATGGCTGGGGCTTCATGTTTACTCAAGGGAATGGCCAAGACTTCTTAAACCAAGGTGGTATTTTAAGAGACAAAGGTATGGCAAATGCATCTGGTTTTAAAATTGATACGTCATATAATAATGTTAATGGTAAAGTCGATAAACTCGATGCAGATAAAACAAACAATCTAAGTCAAATTGGCGCAGCAAAAGTTGGTTACGGTACATTTGTTAAAAATGGTGCAGATGGTATGACTAACCAAGTTGGTCAAAATGCCCTAAATACAAAAGATAAACCTGCAAATAAAATAATTTATGCAGATAATACAACTAATCATCTTGATGGTAATTTCCATGGCCAAAGATTAAATGATGTAGTATTAAATTATGATGCAGCAACAAGTACAGTAACTGCTACATATGCAGGAAAAACATGGACAGCTACTACAGATGATTTAGGAATTGATAAATCACAAAAATATAATTTCTTAATTACTTCAAGTCATATGCCAAATAGATATTCTGATGGAATTATGAGAACAAATCTTGAAGGTGTAAAAATTACAACGCCTCAAGCTGATTTAATTGATGATGTGGAAGTAACGAAACAACCAATTACTCATAAAACTATTCGTGAGTTTGATCCAACTCTAGAACCAGGCTCACCTGATGTTATTGTACAAAAAGGTGAAGATGGAGAATCAACAACAACTACACCAATTAAAGTTGACCCTGATACAGGAGATGTAGTTGAACGTGGTGAACCAACAACAGAAGTTACAAAAAATGCAGTTGACGAGATTGTACACTTTGCACCTGAAAAAGTACCACAAGGCCATAAAGATGTATTCGAT
>NZ_KV827243.1:0-275 GCF_001836075.1 Staphylococcus sp. HMSC035D11 | reverse complement strand
TAATTAAAGCTTTTAAACTTAAACCTGACTGTCATTGTACATCGAAATATCTGAATAACCTCATTGAGCAAGATCACCGTCATATTAAAGTAAGAAAGACAAGGTATCAAAGTATCAATACAGCAAAGAATACTTTAAAAGGTATTGAATGTATTTACGCTCTATATAAAAAGAACCGCAGGTCTCTTCAGATCTACGGATTTTCGCCATGCCACGAAATTAGCATCATGCTAGCAAGTTAAACGAACACTGACATGATATATTAGTGATTAGCT
>NZ_KV827242.1:0-216 GCF_001836075.1 Staphylococcus sp. HMSC035D11 | reverse complement strand
CCCGTCCGCCGCTAACGTCAAAGGAGCAAGCTCCTCGTCTGTTCGCTCGACTTGCATGTATTAGGCACGCCGCCAGCGTTCATCCTGAGCCAGGATCAAACTCTCCATAAAAATTTATGATGTTTGATTAGCTCATAATACTAAATAGTGTTTGTAACATTTAAGTTACTTTATTGGAATTAACGTTGACATATTGTCATTCAGTTTTCAATGTTC
>NZ_KV827241.1:175284-181648 GCF_001836075.1 Staphylococcus sp. HMSC035D11 | reverse complement strand
AGAAAAAAATTAAGGAATTATATTTAGGTTGATTTTGATATTAGAAATGAGTTTATTCGTGTCTTGATGTTAATACTAAGATGAAAAATAAATGTAAGTGTGACGTATAAACTTTTTTACAAATACAAAAGTAAGCGCTTCGATACGTAGGCACATTCCAAAATTAGATATGTGTTAATACACAGGTGCAGTCCTAAATTAGGGTTGCATATTAACCAGCTTGTCTATTTAGCAATATGGTGTAATCAATGAAACTTAAATTTTAAGAATCATTATTCTCTTAAAATATTAATAAATTGAAAATATAAATTTAAATAAACGAACTGTGGTATTTTTTAGATAAAAATTAAACTAATTACAGTGTATAATTAATAATATTATTATGTTTATAAATAGATGTGCTATTCCAAATTGTGAATTAATATAATATAATCAAATTGGAGGTCATGATTATGTTGTCGAAATTCAGTGTTCAAAATTTTTATTCAATAAATGAACAAGTAACTTTAAATTTTAATTTTTCTAATAGTAAAGCCCATGCATTTAAGCAAAATGTTATTTTTCAATATAATGGTCCTACTAAAAGAAGTATATTAAATGGAGGTATTATTTTTGGAGCAAATGCTTCTGGAAAGACTAATTTACTTGAAGCCCTAAAATTTTTAAAAGCTCACATTGATAATAGTTATAAGTTTGATGAGAAAGAAGATATAATGTTAGAGTTAAAGCCATTTAAATTTGCAAAAGATAATTCGACTAGATTTAAAATAGAATTTATTCTTGAAAATGTTGAAGGTTATCATAATGATGATTTATATACTAACATGAAACATAATTCGAATATTAAAAAAAATTATATTATAAATTATGAACTATTTTTAAATAATAAAGATTTATCAGTTCAATATGAAAATTTAAGATATAGTGAAATCATGAAAACTAAAGTTGGAAAGGAAAAAATATTATTTGAAAGAAAGCATGACGAAGTTACAGATAACGCAAGTGAAATAAATGAAATTAGGAAAAAAGTTGAAAAAGATAATATCACATTTAAGTCTTTGCTTTCTTTAGTAATAAATGATGTAAATAAAAATTATTTTAAAGAAGAAATTGAAACTTTTGAGTATAAATTAATGAGTGAAATTCACGATAAATGTTTCAAGAATATTCATTTTAATCAGCGAAATGCAAGTGATGAATTTATGCAAGAAATAAATAAAAATAAAGATTATCGAAAATACGTATTAAGAAATTTAAAAAAATTCGATTTTGCAATAAAAGATATAGAAGTTGAAGATATAACAGCTGACTTATTAGAGTCAGTGAATAACTCTGATACACCTGAAAAAATTAAAGAAATGCTTATTGAGTCAATAAAATCAGAAAAGCGTTATACCACATATGCTCTTCATTTTGTAAATGAGCAGAAATATAGAATGCCGCTTAGTGAAGAATCAAGAGGTACACAAAAATTCTTGAATCATTCTTATAGCATGTATGAAGCATTATTGGAAGATGGTTTATTTGTGGTAGATGAGTTTGAAAGTGCATATCATCATAGAATACAAGAAGGTATAGTGAATAATTTTATTAATCAATCTGGAAAAGCGCAATTTTTAATTGTTAGTCACAATTCTTTACTTCTTAATAAAAATCTTTTCTCTAAAGAACAAATAATCTTTTTAGAAAAAGATAGAGAGAAGGAGTCTACTGTATTAAAACATTTAAGTGAGTACAAAGATGTTACATATAATAATCATAACTGGCTTAATTTATATTATCAGGGTAGGCTTGGAGCAGTACCAGAGGTAGTGTTTTAATGAGTAAAGGTAAAAAGAGATTCATAAATCCAGTTATGCATTTTTATTTTCCAGAAGCCGATCAACAAGGAAATAAAGTAAAAATCGATGAAAGATTTTATATTGACTATGTCCTAAGAAGTTTAATAATAAGCAAAGGTTATTCTTTAATCCATTATGGAAAAGTGACTAAAAAAGATTTTATGAAACAAATAAAATCTAGTAAGAATGAAGATGACTTATTTTATATTGTATTTGATTCAGATTTTAATAGTCCAAGTAATTATCAACAAGCAGCCCAAGAAATAAGAGAAAATACTAGAGAATATATTAGATTAGCTCGTTCAAAAAATAAAAATATAAAAATATTATTGTCTGGTAGAGCATTTGAAACTTTTTTATGTATGTACAAAAGAAAGAACGGATATACTTCTCCTTATTTTGATATGAAACAATTAAAAGGTGATGTACTTATAAGTAAGCCTGATGAAAATTATACTAAGAGTGAAGACTGGTATATAGACTATGCAGATAGAATGCATATAGATAACATATCTAAGATGATAAGTAAAATCAAAAAAAGTCGATTGCAGGTTTTTACTGATAATTCTAGTCCTATAAACAATCATAATAATCCAAATTATTTCAGAGATATAGAAGTGAATTTTCTTGCAAAAACCGCCCCCTATACCTACTTTGATCTTTTATTAGAAGATTTTATTTAGTAAATACTTTAATATTATATTTATTCTAAACTCACTTAATATATTAGTATCTAAGTTCATATATTATACTTTAAAAATAAAGATACTAACTCTAAGATCAATATATATTCAAGTAGCAAGCGAGCAATTTACGTATTTATTGAAAACGTCATTCATAAAGTGGCGTTTTTCTATGTAATTATTAATAGTAATATTGCACTTAATGAGTTATAATAAATAGTATAATTTATTTAGCTGGGAAGCTTTAAAAAAGCTGATAAATACCCAGCTTGAAATTAGTCTCGTTATCTTAACATTAATTATAGTATGTGAATTGATTAAATATAGAAAGCGAGTGAAGTCTATGATAAAAAATAATATACAAAGTATAATCTTAGATTTAGCAACAAATGGATTGTATGATTTATTGAAAGCAGGGACTTCAATTTCGAGCTAAGTAAATTATATCGCTATTAATAAGCATGCGAGCAAGTTAAATATATTTTTAACGTCACTTAAAAAGTGGCGTTTTTTGACATTAGAAAGTAAAAAAATAATAAGGGTAGGTGGACTACCCTAAAAATCATTCAACATCATGCGGAACTGCATCTTCCATAGGTAATCCTGTATCAGGGTCTAATTGATCATTAGAATAATACTTGTCAGGAGTAGGAACTCCTCCAACATCACCGTTAGGAATACCTGTATACCCATTTTCTTTAGCTACTTTAGCGTTTGCTTCCATTTCTTCTTGATATTGTTTATTTAATCTTTCATTTTCTTCAATCATTTCAGGAGTCCAATCACCATCAGTAGAAACAGGATTATTTGCTAAATATTCATCACTATATTGTTGCTGATTGTTATTAGTTTGTCGTGTTTGCTGTTTCTCTTGAGTTGCAGGTTGTTGTGTTTGCTGTTGAGATTGAACTTGTTCATTTGTCACAGTTTCTTGTTCTTCAGTAGAATTATTTTCTTGTGTAGACTTATTATCTTCATTTTCTTGAGATTTTTTTTCTTCTTTAGATTTTTTATCCTGCTTGGTATTATCTTTTTTATCTTCTGATTTCTTTTCGGTAGTGCTTTCTGATTTTTTATTTTCATCTTCCTTAGTATCATCTTGACTACAAGCACTTAACACTAGTGTAGCTGCAAATAATGTTCCTAGTAATTTTTTCATATGTATGCTTCCCTTTAATTTATTTATTAGCTATTTGTTTTAACAACTCAATAATTTCATCATTTTGTTGTAATACTTTATTATTTTGATTTAATAGATCATTATGTTGTTTAATAAGAGTATCTAGTTGCGCAATTTGAACAAAGTTTTGCTTTTGTTGAGACATATAGTAATTATATGTAGCTTGTTTTTCCATGTTGAAAGTTATTTTTCCAAAAGCGTGATAAAAATTATCAAAATTGGCATCTATTTTTTGCTTATTAAATGCTTTTTTAGTAGTATCAGTTGGTTCGTTAATACCTTGAGTTTTAAAGAACTTGTTTAATTTATCATTATTGGCTTTTACAAATGCATTTTCATGCGTTGGATCAATTTCTTTAACTTTTGATGTAATAGTTGAAATACATTTATCTTTATCTTGCTTATAAAGGTCGATGTACTCTCTTTTTTCACTAACAGATAAATTATCCCAGTAACCTTTTTCAGTTTTATCTAATTTAGACTTAATATCTGCTTCTCTCATACTTTCTCTAAATCCTAATACTTCGGTCATATGTATTCCTCCTTATTCTATATCTTTATATTCAAACACTCGTAATGGCTCAAACTGAATAACATATTTGCCATAACGAATATATAAATAATTTTATCATTTTACTAATTTAAAATGTATAACGTATATAAAATATTAAGTTATTAATTATTTTAAGACGCTGAGAGAAGCTCTGTGTTGCATCGAGAAAACGAAAAGAGGGATAACTATATTAAAAAAGTTACAAAATGTTTAGTATAGTGACTGCATACAATCAGATACTTCAAATACAAAAAATGTTTACACCTTAAAAACGATAAATATATTGATACTAAAGAAGTAAATATTCTTATCCAAATTCTGAAAGAGTAGCAAGTATTAAAGTAGATAATATAGATAAGTCGAAAGTCTATGATGAAACAAATTATGTATTTATTGGTAATTCAATTATGGTAATTAAAGGTAATGAAATTCAGTATGTGTAACTTTTTGAATCATAATTTAAATATTTAATATTATTTGGGGAAAATTTGGGGAAAATAATTTGAAATTGTATTAAAAGCTATGAAAAGGAATTAGATAAAAATACTGATATTATAGGTTTTTAAAAGATTATCAAACGTTATAAAAAGTTAATAATTCCCTCCCAGGACGCTAATAACCCCCGTTAACCATTGTGGTCACGGGGTTTTTGCTTATCTATTTTAAACTCACTATGATGACTTGCTTCAAGAATTTAATTATTATATTTATCCCATTTTCCAGCTGCTATGTCAGCTTCTTGTTCTTTAATGTTTTGATAGACTTCTTCAGCGTCATCACCTTCGTAGTAACCTTGCTCAATTGCATGTTTTGTTTGAAGTTCTCCAGATGAAAGACCGCCATTATATTTTTTTCTGAGTGCATCATAATACTCATCTTCAGTTTCTGCTGCATTGATTTCAGCATTAGGATCCGGAGTTGCATTTTCATCATCTACTGAAACATCTGACTCATTTGGTCGGTCATAAATTGATTTTTCTTGACCATTTTCAACTCTAAGTGAACTTTGATACGCTACACTAGCAGGACCTTCCATTACATTTCCTTGTGGAATAATTCCATTTGCAACTGCACTATTGTAAGCTTGTATCTTTTGTTCTTCACTATAATTTCCATAAATAATTGATTCTAATGTACTTCTATCTTTAATATTGGAGAAATCAATTTGATTGTTATTTTGAGATGAAACATCTTCTATGGTATCTTTTGAATCTCTTTCTTCGTTTGACTTCTGTTCATTACTTGTATTTTCAGTATTTTGATTTTGGATAGTTTTGTCATTATGTTCTATAGAATTCTTATCTGATTTTGAAATATGCTTATCTTTTTTCTCTTTTTTATTGTTGGTATCATTCTGTGCTTTTTTATTATCACCAGTTAAAGAAAAATCATTATCACATGCACTTAATATTAAAAAACTACTAAATAATAAAATTAGATATTTTTTCATATGTATTCTCCGTTCGTTCACTCAATTAGTAATTATTAATAACACAGTCCTTTTATTCATATTTTACGTAGGAATTACTTTTAATATCACCACCTTATAACCATTTAATTAAATTTACTAGAATAAATATAATGAAAATATACACTTTTGGATTATATCATATAATTATGTATTAAATATTTTTAATTATTTTATTTTTATAATCTAAAAAACTTTGACGAGATAGACATATTTGAATTCCTAACTGTAAATATAAATTTTTAAATTGCACAGTTTTGATGATTTAAGTATAAGTTACGGAAAATGACACAACTATCTAAATAAACCCTTTATAGTAAAGATAACAAAACGATAGTTAAACAAAACAAAGCAAGCAATACAGTAACCTATCGTTTTAGAATTTTACCAATTAATTTCTAAGGAGTGTATGAAATGGAAGGTTTATTTAACGCAATTAAAGATACAGTAACTGCAGGTATTAATGGTGATTGGACAAAATTAGGTACAAGTATTGTTGGTATCGTAGAAAACGGTGTAGGTTTAGTTAGTAAATATTTAGGTTTCTAATTTAAAGATAATTATAAATAGTACAAAGGAGATAACAAACATGGAAAAATTATTCGACGCAATCAAAAATACAGTAGACGCAGGAATTAA
>NZ_KV827241.1:129959-175184 GCF_001836075.1 Staphylococcus sp. HMSC035D11 | reverse complement strand
ATTAGGTACAAGTATTGTTGACATCGTATCAAGTGGTGTAGGTATCTTAAGTAAAGTATTCGGATTTTAATTAATTATTAATTACGTATAAAGGGGTTATTAACATGGAAAAATTATTCGATGCAATCAAAAATACAGTAGACGCAGGAATTAACCACGACTGGACAAAATTAGGTACAAGTATTGTTGACATCGTATCAAATGGTGTAAGCATTCTAGGTAAATACTTAGGATTCTAATGTAATAACATTTAAAAATAAAAAAAGAATGGAGAAATTCAAATGACTAAATTAGTAGAAGCAATTAAAAATACAGTAGACGCAGCACAAAGCCAAGATTGGACAAAATTAGGTACAAGTATTGTTGACATCGTATCAAATGGTGTAAGCATTCTAGGTAAATACTTAGGATTCTAATGTAATAACATTTAAAAATAAAAAAAGAATGGAGAAATTCAAATGACTAAATTAGCAGAAGCAATTGCAAATACTGTAACAGCAGCACAAAATCAAGATTGGACAAAATTAGGTACAAGTATTGTTGACATTGTATCAAGTGGTGCAAGTGTATTAGGTAAAGTATTTGGTTTCTAATACTTAATAGCAAGTATTCAACACTTAAGGATTAATCCTTAAGTGTTTTTATTTTTTGGCATTATTTAATGAATCATGACAAATCTGCTAAAATAATATACATATTATAATTTAGGAGTATAAAAATGAAATACGATACTATTTTACTTGATTTTGATGATACAATTGTGGACTTTTTTGATGCAGAAGATCGAGCATTTCATCAAATGGCACATCATTTCGGTCATTATCCAACTGAAGAAGATTTTCAATATTTTAAGAAAGTAAATCAAAATCATTGGGAAGCATTTCAAAAAAATGAACTATCTAAAGAAGAAGTATTAACACATCGTTTTATTAATTATTTTAAAGAGTATGGCATAGACGTAGATGGTAAAAAAGCCGATGTTTTATTTAGAGACGAACTAGCTAAAGCACCATTAAAATTCTTCAACTCTACTTTAGAAACAATTGATCGATTAAGCCAAGAATGTGAATTGTTTATTGTGACTAATGGTGTTACAGATACTCAAAAACGTCGTATTGCTCAATTAGAGTTTAAAGATATCTTATCTGGAGTATATATATCAGAAGAAACAGGATATCAAAAACCTATGAGTGAATTTTTTGATTATATCTTTGAGAGAATTGGTGAAGAAAAAAGAAAGACTTCAATAATAGTAGGAGATTCTCTTACATCAGATATACTAGGTGGAAAAAATGCTGGTATTACAACATGTTGGTTTAATTATCGTAATAAAGAAAATAACAGTGATATTGTACCGGATTATGAAATACAATCTTTGTATGAATTGGTTAATTTAGTGGAAGAATGATTAATAACAGACCTGAGCTAAATGGCTCAGGCTTATTTATGCAAATAGCGTTTATAGCTTAATGATTTGGAAACCATACTAGTATATTGAACCCTTATGCAAATCTTTATTATTAATTTCTTTTTCTTTAAATTCCTCAAATAATTCAACAGTTTTTTTAATTTATTTAAAGATGTTGAACTTTGCTCATGTTTTCATTATCATTTAAATTCTTTATATATATTGTATCGTCATTAATATACGATTTTCATTTAATAACATATTAATTACTTATAATCTGATAAAATGGATTTGAATTTCAATATTTAAGCCGTAAAATTGTCATCTAAGGATATAATCTTTATACTGAATAAGTAATGTTATATTGAAGGAGTAAGGGAATGAACTGTAAAGTAACTAATTTTCAAGAAAAAGATTCATTTATTACTAAGTTAGAAAACAGTGATGAAACATTATTGAAATTTTATCAATATAATCCAGTCAAACCATCTAGTTTTAATCAAAGAATGAATCGTCCTAATAATGGTAGAGAGCAACAACTTGCTCAAGTGATTAAATCATATATGTCAGATTTGAATATAACAGAAATTCAACAGACTCATCTTACTGCACTCAGTGAAGGAGCTAAAGTGGTAATTGGGGGCCAGCAAGCTGGTCTTTTTGGTGGACCTTTATATACGTTTCATAAAATTCTTTCAATTGTTAATTTAAGTCGTGAGTTAACTGAAACATACCAACAAACAGTTGTACCTGTTTTTTGGATTGCTGGTGAAGATCATGACTTTGAAGAAGTAAATCATACGTATGCTTATAATGCAAAAGACGCTCAATTACATAAAGTAAAATATCATACAATGACATCGCCTGAAACAAGCGTCTCTCGCTATATTCCAGAAAAGGAACAGATGATTGAAGCACTTAATCAATTTTTTAAAGAATTAAAAGAAACGAAACATACTAACGCACTTTATCAAGTATGTTTAGAGATTATAGAAAAGTACAATAATTGGACTGATATTTTTAAAGGGTTACTTCAAGAAGTATTTAAAGATTACGGTGTACTATTTATTGATGCTCAATATGAAAAAATTCGTGAATTGGAGAAGCCATTATTAAAAAATATTATTCAAAAACATAATGAAATTAACCAGGCGTTTAGAAAAACACAAAAATTAACTACGCAATCAGGTTTAAACAAAATGATTGAAACAGATACCAATGTCCATTTGTTCCTTCATGAAGATAGTATGCGTCAACTAATTATTAAAAAAGATGATGTATTCAAATTGAGTAAATCAGATATTACATATAATAAAGATGAATTGTTAAAATTAGTTGAAAAAGAACCAACTCGTTTTTCTAATAATGTTGTAACTAGACCAGTAATGGAAGAATGGCTATTTAATACGGTAGCTTTTATTGGAGGACCAAGTGAAATTAAATACTGGGCTGAATTGAATGAAGTATTTAAAATTTTAGATGTTGAAATGCCTATTGTTTTACCAAGAATGAAAATCACTTATTTACCAATTAGAATAGAAAAGCTAATTAATCAGTATAAGTTAAATGCTGAAAATGTTATTATGAACGGTATAGAAACGGATAGAGAAAACTTCGTTCGTAGCAAAGCCTCAGATACATTTATTAAAAAAGTAGAGTCTTTAAAAGAGAATCATGCCAAAATATACGAATTACTTCTTAAAGAAGTGAATGATAATCATGACAATATCAATTTAGTAAAGAAAAATTATGACATTCATAATAAACAATTTGAATATTTATTAAACCGATATTTACTTAACATTGAAAGAGATAACGATATAAGTATGAAACATTTTAGAGAGATTGAACATGTATTGCATCCAATGGGTGGTCTACAAGAAAGAATTTGGAATCCACTTCAAATGATGAATGAATTTGGGATAGATGCGTTCAGTCCCTCCACTTATCCTCCACTTAAATATACATTTAACCAAATAGTTATAAAACCTTAATTTGTAAGGGAGAGACCCATATTATTTAAATAGATAATATGGGTCTTTTTATGTCAAATTAAAGAATTTTAAGATATTTTACATAATTAGTGGAGGATAGTGGTGAGATGTGGTAAATTATTAATAAGGTGAGGTGGTAATAATGTTCATGGGAGAATACGAGCATCAATTAGATGCTAAAGGACGTATGATAATTCCATCTAAGTTTAGATATGACTTAAATGAACGTTTTATTATCACACGAGGCCTTGATAAATGTTTGTTTGGCTACACGCTTGAAGAATGGCAACAGATTGAAGAGAAAATGAAAACCTTACCTATGACAAAAAAAGACGCACGTAAGTTTATGCGTATGTTCTTCTCTGGAGCTATCGAAGTAGAGCTAGATAAGCAAGGGCGTATTAACATTCCTCAAAATTTGAGGAAATACGCAAATTTAACAAAAGAATGTACGGTAATAGGTGTCTCAAATCGTATAGAGATTTGGGATAGAGGAACTTGGAATGAATTTTATGAAGAATCAGAAGAAAGTTTTGAAGATATTGCCGAAGATTTGATAGATTTTGATTTTTAATGGAGGAATTTATAGTGTTTCATCATGTAAGCGTTATGCTAAAAGAAACAATAGATGAATTAGACATCAAAGAGGATGGCATATATGTAGATTGTACGCTTGGTGGAGCCGGTCATGCACTCTATTTATTAAATCAATTAAACGATGACGGTAGGTTGATTGCAATCGATCAAGATACTACTGCCTTAGAAAATGCTAAAGAAGTACTAAAAGATCACTTACACAAGGTCACGTTTGTACATAATAACTTTAGAGAATTAACTGATATTTTGAAAAATTTAGGAATTGAAAAAGTAGATGGTATTTACTATGACTTAGGTGTTTCAAGTCCACAACTTGATATACCTGAAAGAGGATTTAGTTATCATCATGATGCAAAGTTAGATATGCGTATGGATCAAACGCAAGAATTAACTGCATATGATGTTGTTAATGATTGGTCTTATGAAGCATTGGTTAAAATCTTTTATCGTTATGGAGAAGAAAAGTTTTCTAAACAAATAGCGAGAAGAATAGAAGCACACCGTGAACAACAACCTATTGAAACAACATTAGAGCTTGTAGATATTATTAAAGAAGGTATTCCAGCTAAAGCTCGAAGAAAAGGTGGTCATCCTGCTAAACGCATTTTTCAAGCGATAAGAATAGCAGTGAACGATGAACTATCTGCGTTCGAAGATTCAATTGAACAAGCCATTGAGCATGTTAAAGTAAAAGGTAGGATTTCAGTCATTACTTTCCATTCTCTGGAAGATAGACTATGCAAGCAAATTTTCCAAGAATACGAAAAAGGACCTGACGTGCCTAGAGGGTTACCAATTATTCCTGAAGCTTATACACCTAAGTTAAAACGAGTAAATCGTAAACCAATTACTGCTACAGATGAGGATTTAGACGAAAATAATAGAGCACGTAGTGCAAAATTACGTGTTGCTGAAATATTAAAATAAGGAGTAATTGAGGATGGCTGTAGAAAAAATTTACGAACCATATGAACACATTCAGCACACTAGCATACCGAAAGAACAACCAAAAACACAATCTGAGACGAAAACAGTAACTAAAAAGGTTATTGTTCAACTTACGCGATTTGAGAAATTTTTATACATAACGCTTGTCACAGCAATTGCTGTTCTAGCAATCTATATGCTATCTTTAAAAATGGATGCATACGATACAAATGATAAAATTGCCGAGTTAGATCAAAAGATTGAACAACAATCTAATGAAAACAATGCAATTCAATCTGAAATTAAGAAAAATTCTTCTTATGAGCGCATTTACGATCAGGCTAAAAAACAAGGTATGAGCCTAAAGAACGATAATGTAAAGGTAGTGCGTACTAATGGCGAAGCGAAAAATTAAAATTAGAAAAAATAAATTAGGAGCAGTCCTCCTTGTTGGATTATTCGGACTGCTCTTTTTTGTATTGGTTTTAAGATATTCATATATCATGATAACTGGACATTCAGATGGACAAAATTTAGTGATGCGCGCTAATGAAAAATATCTCGTAAAAACGCAAGAACAGCCTGAAAGAGGGAAAATTTACGATAGAAACGGTAAAATTTTAGCCGAAGATGTTCAACGATATAAATTAGTAGCTATTATTGATAAAAATGCTGGAGAAGTTGGTGATACACCAAGGTATGTTAAAGATAAAAAGAAAACAGCAAAACAATTATCAAAAATTATTGATATGAAACCTGATGAAATTGAAAAACGTCTTAATCAAAAGAAAGCCTTTCAAGTTGAATTTGGACAGAAAGGGACAAATTTAACATATCAAGATAAAGTTAAACTCGATAAAATGGACTTACCAGGCATCACCTTATATCCAGAAACTGAACGATTCTATCCTAACGGTAATTTTGCTTCTCATTTAATTGGTATGGCTCAAAAAAATCCTGATACCGGGGAATTAAATGGTGCATTAGGTGTAGAAAAGATTTTTAATAGTTATCTAAATGGACAGAAAGGTTCGCTATCTTATATACATGACATTTGGGGTTATATTGCACCAAACAGTAAAAATGAAAAAGCGCCAAAACGTGGTGATGACGTTCATTTAACCATTGATTCAAATATACAAGTATTTGTCGAAGAGGCCCTTGATGATATGGTGAAACGATATGAACCAAAAGATTTATTTGCAGTGGTTATGGATGCGAAAACAGGAGAAATTCTTGCATATAGTCAACGTCCAACGTTCAACCCCGAAACGGGTAAAGACTTTGGAAAAAAATGGGCGAATGATTTATATCAAAATGCCTATGAGCCTGGGTCAACATTTAAATCATATGGATTAGCAGCTGCCATTCAAGAAGGTAAATTTAATCCTAAAGAAAAATATGAATCTGGTCATCGTGATATTATGGGTTCAAGAATTTCTGACTGGAATAAAACCGGTTGGGGAGAAATTCCAATGTCATTAGGTTTCACTTACTCATCTAATACATTGATGATGCATCTTCAAGATTTAGTTGGTGCTGACAAAATGAAATCTTGGTACGAGCGCTTTGGTTTTGGTAAATCAACAAATGGCATGTTTGACGGAGAATTAAAAGGAAATATTGCTTGGTCAAATGAATTACAACAAAAAACATCAGCATTCGGTCAATCGACTACAGTGACACCTGTACAAATGATACAAGCACAATCAGCTTTCTTTAATAAAGGAAATATGTTAAAACCTTGGTTTGTTCAAAGTATAGACAATCCAATTTCAAAGAAAACATTCTATAAAGGTGAAAAGAAAATAGCTGGAAAACCTATTACTTCAGAAACTGCGGATAAAGTTGAAACAGAATTAGATAAAGTAGTAAATAGTGATAAAAGTCATGCTTCCAATTATCGTATTGATGGTTATGATATTGAAGGGAAAACAGGTACTGCTCAGGTCGTTAATGAAAATGGTAGTGGATACGTTAAAGGAGCAAATCCCTACTTTGTAAGCTTTATGGGAGATGCGCCAAAAAAACATCCAAGAGTTATTGTTTATGCCGGTATGAGTCTTGCTCAGAAAAATGACCAAGAAGCATATGAATTAGGGGTAAGTAAAGCTTTTAAACCTATCATGGAAAATACACTTAAGTATTTAAATGTAGGCTCTAAAAAAGATGAGACTCAATCAGCACAGTATAGTAAAGTGCCAAATGTTGTAGGGCAACCAAGTCAAAAGGCACAAGATAGTCTTAAAGGAAAAGATTTACAACCTGTCATTATTGGTAATGGTAATACAATAAAAGCTCAATCTACTAGAGCTAATACAAAATTATTACCGAATAGTAAAGTGTTAGCAGTGACAGACGGCGATATTACTATGCCCAATATGAAAGGTTGGACAACAGACGATGTCCTAGCCTTCCAAGAATTAACTGGAATCAATGTTACGACTAAAGGCAGTGGATACGTAACAAAACAATCTGTAGCGAGTGGGTCAACACTCAAAAGTAATAATAAAATTGAAATAGAATTATCTACTGATGATCCTAATGATAGTACATCCTTAACTGATTCGAGTGGCTCTGATTCAAATAACACTTCAGATAATTCAACTGATACAACGTCTAATGATAAAAACGATTCATAAGAACAAATGACGTCGTTTTAAATGATAATAAATAAGGTGTCATATATTATGTATACCTTATTTATAATCTCATTTTCTTACATAATATATATAAAATTAGTTTGAAAATTGATAAGATTATAAAGGAAATAAAGTGAAAAACGAATAAATTTAAAATACATAAAGGAGATTACCATGCTTTTTATATTTGCGATTATCGCATTACTTATCACATTTATTTTAGTTCCTGTACTTATACCGACACTTAAAAGAATGAAATTTGGGCAAAGTATCCGCGAAGAAGGCCCTCAAAGTCATATGAAAAAAACGGGTACACCAACCATGGGTGGTTTAACATTTTTAATTAGTATTATTATTACATCTATTATTGCTATATTTTTCACAGATCATTCCAATCCCATTATTCTATTACTCTTTGTCACAATAGGATTTGGACTCATTGGCTTTATTGATGATTACATTATTGTAGTTAAAAAAAATAACCAAGGACTTACAAGTAAGCAGAAATTTTTAGCTCAAATTGCAATAGCAATTATATTTTTCATTCTAAGCGATGTTTTTCATTTAATAGAATTTTCAACAAGTATAAATATTCCATTTACTAATTTTGGAATTCCATTGTCGTTTGCGTACGTTATTTTTATTGTTTTTTGGCAAGTTGGGTTTTCAAACGCAGTTAATTTAACTGATGGATTGGATGGATTAGCAACTGGCTTATCAATTATTGGATTCACTATGTATGCAATTATGAGTTTCATGTTAAATGCCCCTGCAATTGGTACTTTTTGTATTATTATGATTTTTGCATTACTCGGTTTCTTACCGTATAACTTAAATCCAGCCAAAGTATTTATGGGAGATACAGGAAGCTTAGCATTAGGAGGTATTTTTGCTACAATTTCAATCATGTTAAACCAAGAATTTTCATTACTTTTTGTAGGTTTAGTATTTGTTATCGAAACATTATCAGTAATGTTGCAAGTATCATCTTATAAATTAACTAAAAAAAGAATCTTTAAAATGACACCAATTCATCATCATTTTGAACTTAGCGGATGGAGTGAATGGAAAGTTGTTTCAGTATTTTGGCTTGTGGGCTTAATTTCAGGATTAATTGGATTATGGATAGGAGTGCATTAGAATGCTAAATTATACAGGATTAGAGAATAAAGATGTTCTTGTAGTTGGATTAGCAAAAAGTGGTTATGAAGCTGCTAAGTTATTAGTTAAATTAGGTGCAAATGTAACTGTAAATGATGGGAAAGATTTATCTAAAGATCCCCATGCAAAAGACTTAGAAACATTAGGTGTGAAAATTGTTGATGGTGGTCATCCATTATCATTACTTGATAGCAACCCGATTATTGTTAAAAACCCAGGTATACCTTATACAGTTTCAATTATTGATGAAGCATATCAACGAGGCCTTAAAATTTTAACTGAAGTAGAATTAAGTTATTTAATTTCTGAAGCTCCAATTATCGCTGTGACTGGTACAAATGGTAAAACAACAACAACTTCTCTCATTGGAGATATGTTTAAAAAAAGTAGATTAACTGGAAGACTTTCAGGAAATATTGGGTATGTTGCTTCTAAAGTAGCTCAAGAAACGTCACCTGATGAATATCTAATCACTGAATTATCTTCATTCCAATTACTTGGCATTGAACATTACAAACCTCACATTGCCATCATTACAAATATCTATTCTGCTCATTTAGATTATCATGAGTCATTAGAAAATTATCAAAATGCGAAGCGACGTATTTACAAAAATCAAACAGAAGATGATTATTTGATTTGTAATTATCATCAACGTCATTTAATTGAAACTGAAAATTTAAAAGCTAAAACATTATATTTTTCTACTCAACAAGAAGTAGATGGCATCTATATTAAAGATAATTATATCGTTTATAATGATGTTAACCTTATTAATATTGATGATTTAGTTTTACCAGGAGAACATAACTTAGAAAATATTTTAGCTGCTGTTTTAGCTGCGATACTTGCAGGCGTACCAATTAAGGCTATCGTAGATAGTTTAACAACATTCTCAGGTATTGAACATCGATTACAATATATTGGAACGAATCGAACAAATAAATACTATAATGACTCTAAAGCAACCAATACATTAGCAACACAGTTTGCTTTAAATTCATTTAAACAACCTATTATCTGGTTATGTGGTGGTTTAGATCGAGGTAATGGATTTGATGAATTAATTCCTTACATGAAACATGTTAGAGTAATGGTAGTTTTCGGTGAAACTCAAGATAAATTCGCTAAATTAGGTAATAGTCAAGGTAAAGAAGTAATCAAGGCAGTTGATATAGAAGATGCAGTAAAAAAAGTTCAAGATGTCATTGAACCTAATGATGTTGTTTTACTTTCACCAGCATGTGCAAGTTGGGATCAATATAAAACATTTGAAGAACGCGGCGAAAGATTTATTGAAAGTTTCCGTGCATACCTACCATCTTAATTAAAGGATGTGAAGTAATTGGATGATACAAGGGGCAATAGAAATAAAAAGATTCGTTCTATCAAGCGTTCATTTGATAAAGACAAAACTGAATTAGAAAATGATAAAAATAAAAAAATTAAAGATGATGTTAAATCAAAAGATAGACTCCAAAAAGAAAAGAATCTTTCAAATGATAGAAGGTCAAATAAATCTTTAAATTCTTCGAAAAATAAAGGTGAAAATTTAAAGAAAGAAGTAAAAACAAGGTTAAGAGAAAAGCGCAATAAATTTCAAAATGATAAATATAGTCACTTAACGGTAGCTGAAAAACGAGAACAACAAAAGATAGATAAAAGAAAGCGACAAAAACGTATCCAATATATTATTGTTACTACTTTAATACTTTTAATTATATTATTTCTACTATATATGTTTACACCATTAAGTAGAATTTCTCATGTTAATATTAGTGGTAATCATAATGTAAGTGATAGCCAAGTTGAAAAAGAATTAAATATCAAAAAAGGATCACGCATTTATACTTTTAGTAAAAGCAAAGCTATCAATAATTTAAAGAAAAATTCATTAATCAAAGATGTTCAGATTAATAAACAGTTGCCTAATACTTTAAATGTTAAAATTATTGAAAATAATTTAGTAGGTATTGTAAAAGATAAAAATAAATATGTGCCAATAATTGAAGGAAATAAAAAATTAGACAATTATAATGGTGATATTGCGAATAGTGCACCTGTATTAGAAGATTTTAAAGGTGACAATTTAAATCGTATCACGAAAGCATTATCTAAAATGTCTAATGAAACGAGAGATATGATTTCAGAAATAAAATATGCACCTTTGCAGAATCAACAAAATCGAGTCCTTTTATATATGAAAGATGGCATGCAAGTAGTAGGAGACATCAATACTCTAGCTAACAAAATCGAGTATTATCCTCAAATGTCTCAATCTCTTGCAAAAGATAGTTCAGGTCAATTAAAAACACAAGGATATATTGATTTATCTGTAGGAGCATCATTTATTCCATATAATGAAAATAGCAGTATTAATTCTAAGTCCGATCAAAATGTTCGTCAAAAAACACAGCAAGAAACAGAAGCAAAAAATGAATTACAAAGTGCATTAAATAAAATAAGCGAACAATCGGATACAAATAATTAAAAAATTTCGATAATAATATGTGTTTATAGTTCACAAGCTAAACGACGTATTGTAAACTAAATATAGTGTATTTTAATAGTATTTTGTCAGGAGGTGCCTATCTATGGAGGAACATTACTATGTAAGCATAGATATTGGTTCATCAAGTGTTAAAACAATAGTAGGCGAAAAATTTCACAATGGTATTAATGTGATAGGTACAGGGCAAACCTACACTAGCGGTATTAAGAATGGATTGATTGATGATTTTGATATTGCGAAACAAGCAATTAAAGATACAATTAAAAAAGCTTCTATCGCATCAGGTGTGGATATAAAAGAAGTTTTCTTAAAATTACCTATCATTGGTACTGAAGTGTACGATGAAGAAAACGAAATTGATTTTTACGAAGATACAGAAATTAGTGGATCACATATTGAAACAGTATTGGAAGGTATACGTCAAAAAAATGATGTACCTGATACAGAAGTTATTGATGTGTTTCCGATTAGATTCATTGTAGATGGAGATAACGAGGTTTCGGATCCTAAAGAACTCATTGCAAGACACTCGTTAAAAGTAGAAGCAGGTGTTATTGCAATTCACAAGTCAATTCTAATTAATATGATTAAATGTGTAGAATCTTGTGGAGTAGATGTATTGGACGTCTATTCAGATGCTTATAACTATGGCTCTATTTTATCTGCAACTGAAAAAGAATTAGGTGCATGTGTAATTGATATTGGTGAAGATCTCACTCAAATCGCCTTTTATGAACGAGGTGAACTTGTAGATGCCGATTCAATTGAATTAGCTGGACGTGATATTACAGATGATATCGCAGAAGAATTAAACACTACATATGAAACAGCTGAAAAAATTAAACATCAATATGGACATGCTTATACACAATCAGCGTCTGATCAAGACGTTTTCAGTGTTGATCAGGTAGATAGTGACGAATTAGTAGAGTATACTCAAAAAGATTTAAGTGCAGTTATTGAAAGAACAGTGCAAGATATCTTTGATGAAGTATTTGATGTGTTGGTAGATTTAGGATTAACTAAAGTAAATGGTGGATTCATTGTTACAGGTGGTTCTTCAAACTTATTGGGCATTAAAGAATTACTAAGTACAATGGTTAATGAAAAAATAAGAATCCATACACCTTCTCAAATGGGAATTAGAAAACCTGAATTTACTTCAGCGATTTCTACAATATCTAGTAGTATCACATTTGATGAATTATTAGATTATGTTACAATAAATTATCAAGATAATGATGAATTTGAAGAAGAAGTCATTGAAAATGACGAACACAATCATACTTCAAAATCAGGTGGCTTTGACTGGTTTAAACGTAAATCTAATAAAAACGAAGACACTGACGAAAATCATCAGCCGGAAGTACGTGAAAAAGCGGAGAAACATGATGATTATGAAACGTATGATGAAAACAACCATCAAGATGGAACACATCATTATGATGATGAACATGAAAAATCTGATAAAGAAGAAAGCAAATTTAAAAAGCTTATGAAATCTCTATTTGAATAATTGGCCATTAAGACTAGGAGGAAAAATAAATGTTAGAATTTGAACAAGGATTTAATCATTTGGCGACATTAAAAGTCATCGGTGTAGGTGGCGGCGGTAACAACGCTGTTAACCGCATGATTGATCATGGAATGAACAATGTTGAATTTATTGCAATTAACACTGATGGGCAAGCTTTAAACTTATCTAAAGCAGAATCTAAGATACAAATCGGTGAAAAATTAACACGTGGTTTAGGTGCAGGTGCAAATCCAGAAATTGGAAAAAAAGCTGCTGAAGAATCACGCGAACAAATTGAAGATGCTATTCAAGGCGCTGATATGGTATTTGTTACTGCTGGTATGGGTGGCGGTACTGGTACAGGTGCTGCACCAGTAGTTGCTAAAATTGCTAAAGAAATGGGAGCATTAACAGTAGGTGTTGTAACTCGTCCATTTGGCTTCGAAGGACGTAAACGTTCTACACAAGCAGCAGCAGGTGTTGAAGCAATGAAAGCGGCAGTTGATACATTAATTGTTATTCCTAACGATCGTTTATTAGATATTGTTGATAAATCAACTCCTATGATGGAAGCATTTAAAGAAGCAGATAATGTTTTACGTCAAGGTGTTCAAGGTATCTCTGATTTAATCGCTGTATCAGGTGAAGTGAACTTAGACTTTGCTGACGTTAAGACAATTATGTCTAACCAAGGTTCTGCATTAATGGGTATTGGTGTATCTTCAGGCGAAAATAGAGCAGTGGAAGCTGCTAAAAAAGCTATTTCATCTCCATTACTTGAAACATCAATTGTTGGTGCTCAAGGTGTGTTAATGAACATTACAGGTGGAGAATCTTTATCTTTATTCGAAGCCCAAGAAGCAGCTGATATTGTACAAGATGCAGCAGATGAAGATGTAAATATGATTTTTGGTACTGTAATTAATCCAGAATTGCAAGATGAAATTGTTGTAACAGTAATCGCAACTGGATTTGAAGATAAACCAACATCTCAAGGACGTAAAGCGTCAAGTACTGGTTTTGGTTCAAGTGCAACTTCTAGTACATCAACTCAAAGTGCACCAAAAGAAGACTCATTCACACATAGTACATCTAATTCACGTCCTTCTGATGGTCTAAGCGAAAGAAGTCATACTACTAAAGATGATGATATTCCTAGCTTTATTCGTAATAGAGAAGAAAGACGTTCTAGAAGAACTAGACGCTAATATTAAAGTATAAATATAAAGAAAGGAGCAGTGATTTCTGAGGAGAATGCTGCTCTTTTTGTTTTGTTTAATTTAAAAAGAAATATGTTATATAATACATTTATCTACATCTTTTAATCGAAATGCTGATAAAATATAAAACAATAGTCTAGGTATGACTATTCTTAAAAGTGAAGGTGGTTTTCACAACGTGGAAAAATTTATAAAACAGCCACATTATTTGAGTTATACATCACAATATGATCAGTTAACACTTGGTTTTACTACACGCGAAGATGGAAAGAGTCCATATCCAAGAGATGCATTTAATATGGCACGTTATATTGATGATGAACCTAGTTATGTGACGCATCATCAAGAGATATTAGCTAATGCTATCAACTTTCCTACACAACAATGGGTTTTTCCTATTCAAACACACGAAAATAATATCGCTCACATTACTAAAGCACATTGTGGCGCTAATATTAAGACATTAGGTAATGAATTATATGGAATTGATGGTATGTATACTTATGATTCAGATATATTATTAACGATGTGTTATGCTGATTGTGTACCTGTATATTTTTATAGTGAAAAACATCATTTTATCGCTCTAGCTCATGCGGGGTGGAGAGGAACATATGGTCAAATAGTAGTAGAAATGCTTAAATATGTAGAATTTGACTATCAAGATTTAAATGTAGTCATAGGTCCAGCGACTTCTTCAACCTATGAAATAAATGATGATATTAAAAAGAAATTTGAAACATTGCCTATTAATTCTGACAAATATATTGAAACACGAGATACTGATCGACATGGTATTGATTTAAAATTAGCCAACGCTTTATTATTAATAAATAGTGGCGTACCAGCTGAAAATATTAACATTACAAAATATACTACGTCAGAAGACTTATCGCTTTTTTTCTCTTATCGTGTTGAAAAAGGTAAAACTGGCAGGATGCTAGCATTTATAGGTCAAAAAGGAGAAGTGTAGTGTAATGCAGTTATATCACTATAATCCTTTATGTCATTACAAAGTTAAGAGGTTGATATATAATGAAAGTGACAGAAAATTTAGAAAAAATGCAAACGGAAATTAATCATCATCTTGAAAAAAGTGTGATTAAGACCGCTCCAAACGTGATTGCAGTAACAAAATATGTTACAATAGACCGAGCAAAAGAAGCGTATGATGCTGGTTTAAGACACTTTGGAGAAAATAGAGTAGAAGGTTTTCTAGAAAAAAAACAAGCCTTACCTAAAGATGTTACAATGCATTTTATCGGTTCACTACAGTCTAGAAAAGTAAAAGATGTGATTAATGACATCGATTATTTACATGCACTAGATCGTTTGAATTTAGCAAAAGAAATTAATAAAAGAGCAACTCACACTATTTCATGCTTTATCCAAGTGAATGTTTCTGGTGAAGAAACTAAACATGGTATTGCGCTTAGTGAAGTTAATGATTTTATTGAACAAATTAAAGCATTCGACAATATTAAAATTGTTGGATTAATGACAATGGCGCCTTATACCGATGATAAGGACTACATACATCAGTTATTTAAACAATTGAGATTAAAACGAGATGAAATTAAAAACCTTAAATTAAATTATGCACCATGTGAATATTTATCTATGGGAATGAGTAATGATTATACTATTGCTGTAGAAGAAGGTGCTACATTTATAAGAATAGGGACTAAACTTGTTGGAGAAGAGGAGTGAGCCCCGTGGCTATCAAGGATTTATTTAATAATTTTTTCCTAATGGAAGATGAAGAAGAAGTCGAAAGCCCTGCTGAAAGACAACAGCGTGTAACACAAAATGAAGAAAATCAAAATCGTAATATGCAACAGCAACCTATTGAAAGAACACAGAATAATCAAAATCACTTAAAAACTGTACCTCAAAAGAAAGTATCAAAAAATTACAATAGTGAAGAAAGGAATTATCGTATGGGAAATACATCAAATAAGTCTAATTCAAAAAATGTTGTTACTATGAATCAATCAGCTGGTACAGGTTATAGTAATTACGAAAATTCAAAAATGTGCTTATTTGAACCTCGTGTATTTTCAGATACTCAAGACATTGCAGATGAACTTAAAAATCGTCGTGCGACATTAGTTAACTTACAACGTATTGATAAAGTATCAGCGAAACGTATTATTGACTTCTTAAGTGGAACAGTTTATGCCATTGGCGGAGATATACAACGTGTAGGTGCTGATATCTTCCTTTGTACACCTGATAATGTTGAGGTGGCAGGTAGTATTACCGATCACCTTGAACAGATGAATACACAACAACATTACGAATAATTTAAGGAGTAGAATATAATATATGGATGTTGGTATATTAGCTAGTATATTTAACTTTATATTATTACTAGTTCAAATTTATTATTGGGGAATGATTATTTATTTCTTTACTTCATGGGTTCCAACAATTAGAGAATCTAAATTTGGATCATTTTTAAGTAAGATATATGAACCTTTCTTAGAGCCATTTAGAAAGATTATTCCACCCATTGGTATAATTGATATTTCATCAATTGTAGCATTATTTGTACTTGTATTATTTCAATATGGATTGAAAAGTATTTTTGATATGATATTAAATTATTTAATACTAAAATAATTTTATAATAAGTTAGTAGAGCCTGTGATATGCATAATGTCTCAGGCTCTTTAACACTTAAAAGAGGAGGCGTTAATCATCGATATTTATCAGCACTTTAGAAATGAAGAACAACCACTTATTGATCAATTATTAGATAAATGTGAACAAGTTAATCAACAATATGCACCTGTATTGACTTCATTTTTAGATCCTAGAGGACAATATATATTAGAAGTCATCGTCGGTAGTTTTGAAGATATGAAAGTGAGCTATTTCGGTGGTCAATCGGCAGAAAGAAAGAGAGCAATTATTGCGCCTAGTTATTTTGAACCTACTGAAGGTGATTTTGAAGAAGTATTAATCCAAATTAATTATCCTGAGAAATTTGTGTCTATTCAACATCAACATGTACTTGGAACTTTAATGTCTTTAGGTATAGAAAGAGAACAAGTAGGAGATATACTTGTTGGTGATACGATTCAGTTTGTTTTGACAAAGCAATTGGAATCATATATTATGATGGAATTAACAAAGATTAAAGGTGCTACAGTCAAACTTGATTCTATTCCATTTAAAGATATGATACAATCAAAAGAGAATTGGAATATTCATCATAGTACAGTCAGTGCTTTAAGATTAGATGTCGTTTTAAAAGAAATGATTCGAAAATCTAGATCAATTGCTAAACAATTAATTGAAAAAAAACGGGTAAAAGTGAATCATACTTTAATCGATTCTCCCGATTTTCAACTTCAAAACAATGATTTGCTCTCTATTCAAGGATTTGGACGTGCTCGAATTATTGATATAGGTGGCAAAACTAAAAAAGAAAAAGTTCATATAACGTATCAAACACTATTTAAGTAAATGATATTGATTGATAAATAATAAAAACACCTTTATGATGGTTTGTTTTAAGGAGGATAACAGATGGCTTTTACACCTAATGAAATAAGAAATAAGGAATTTACAAGAGTGAAAAATGGTTTGGAGCCTGCTGAAGTTAGCGACTTTTTAACTCAATTAAGTAATGAGATTGAAAGACTTAAAGAAGAAAAAAAACAACTTGAAAAAGTGCTTGAAGAGAGAGATACTAATATTAAATCTTATCAAGATGTTCATCAATCAGTAAGTGATGCGCTTATTCAAGCTCAACAAGCTGGAGAACAAACAAAAATTGCTGCCACAAAAGAATCAGAAGCAATTATCTCTAAAGCAAAAGCGCAAGCTGATGTGATTGTAAATGATGCTATTGAAAAAGCACGTCATTTATCTTTCCAAACTGAAGATATGAAACGTCAATCTAAAATATTTAGATCAAGATTTCGTATGCTTGTAGAAGCACAGCTGGATTTATTGAAAAATGATGATTGGGATTACTTATTAAATTATGATTTTGATGCAGAACAAGTGACACAAGAAAACATACAGCATTTAAATCCACAAGATGTAAATCCAAATGCGAATAGTGAAACTCCAACGAGTGAAACAACTGAGACATTATCAAATGAGGAAAATCAGTCAATCAATTCTAATGAAACAACTAATACAAATAAGTCTACTTCTGAAAATAAGGATGTTTCAAGTAGCGAATCATCATCAAATAAATAGTTAATAAAATGTCAGACACGTAAAAAATAATAAACTTTTCACAGCGAGTTAGGACACGGTGGAAGCCTAATATAAGTCTATTTTTTATATCACTGGCAAATTAAAATTTTATAATATTAAGAAGAGAACTCTAAGTTGAGTTAAGAAGGGTGGTACCGCGGATTTCCCGTCCCTATTAATTGAACTTAGAGTTCTTTTTATATTTAAGGAGTGGAAAATATGAATTACAAAGAAACGTTATTAATGCCAAAAACTGACTTTCCAATGCGAGGAGGTTTACCTAATAAAGAGCCAAAAATTCAAGAGCAATGGGAAGCAAATAATCATTATCAAAAAGCTTTAGAGAAAAATGAAGGAAATCAATCATTTATTTTGCATGATGGCCCACCTTATGCAAATGGTAATCTTCACATGGGACATGCATTAAATAAAATTATTAAAGATATTATTGTACGTTATAAAACGATGCAAGGATTTTACTCACCTTACGTTCCAGGATGGGACACACATGGTTTACCAATTGAACAAGCATTGACTAAAAAAGGCGTTGATCGCAAAAAAATGTCAATTGCTGAGTTTAGAGAAAAATGTAAAGAATTTGCTTTAGAACAAGTTGAACTTCAAAAACAAGATTTTAAACGTTTAGGTGTACGTGGGGACTTTAATAATCCATATATTACTCTTAAACCTGAATATGAAGCAGCTCAAATTCGTTTGTTTGGCGAAATGGCTGATAAAGGTTTAATTTATAAAGGTAAAAAACCAGTATATTGGTCACCATCAAGTGAATCTTCACTTGCTGAAGCTGAAATTGAATATCATGATAAACGTTCAGCATCTATTTATGTAGCCTTTGATGTTAAAGATTCAAAAGGTACTATCGATGAGGATGCTCAATTTATTATCTGGACAACTACACCTTGGACATTACCTTCTAACGTAGCAATTACAGTTCATCCAGACTTGAAATATGGTCAATATAATGTAAATGGTAAGAAATACGTGATTGCTGAAGCTTTAGCTGAAAGTGTTTCTGAAGCATTAGGTTGGGATAAAGATACTATTCAATTGGAAAAAGAATTTACAGGGAAAGAGTTAGAGTATGTTGAAACACAACATCCTTTCATAGATCGAGTGTCATTAGTCATTAATGGTGGTCATGTAACAACTGATGCTGGTACTGGTTGTGTACATACTGCCCCTGGACACGGGGAAGATGACTATGTTGTAGGTCAAAAATACGATTTACCTGTCATTAGTCCTTTGGATGATAAAGGTGTCTTCACAGAAGAAGGCGGACAATTTGAAGGTATGTTCTATGATAAAGCAAATAAAGCTGTAACAGACCTTTTAACTGATAAAGGTGCCTTATTAAAATTAGACTTTATTACGCATAGTTATCCGCATGATTGGCGTACTAAAAAACCAGTTATTTTCCGTGCAACACCTCAATGGTTTGCTTCAATTAATAAAGTGAGACAAGATATCTTAGATGCGATTGAAGAGACTGATTTTAAAGTAGATTGGGGTAAAACACGTATTTATAATATGATTCGTGACCGTGGTGAATGGGTGATTTCTCGTCAACGTGTATGGGGTGTACCATTGCCTGTATTTTACGCTGAAAATGGCGATATTATTATGACAAAAGAAACAGTCAATCATGTAGCTGATTTATTTGAAGAATATGGCTCAAATGTTTGGTTTGAAAGAGAAGCTAAAGATTTATTACCTGAAGGATTCACACATCCTGGAAGTCCTAATGGAGAATTTACTAAAGAAACAGATATTATGGATGTTTGGTTTGACTCTGGTTCATCTCATAGAGGCGTGTTAGAAACTCGTCCAGAATTGCATTTCCCAGCCGATTTATATTTTGAAGGTAGTGACCAATATCGTGGTTGGTTTAACTCTTCAATTACTACAGCAGTTGCGACTAGAGGACAAGCGCCTTATAAATTCTTATTGTCACATGGTTTCGTAATGGATGGCGAAGGTAAAAAAATGAGTAAATCTTTAGGTAACGTTATCGTGCCTAATCAAGTAGTAAAACAAAAAGGTGCAGATATTGCACGATTATGGGTAAGTAGTACAGACTATTTAGCAGATGTACGTATTTCAGATGAAATTTTAAAACAAACGTCTGATGTTTATAGAAAAATCAGAAATACTTTAAGATTTATGTTAGGTAATATTAACGACTTTAATCCTGAAACAGACAGTGTACCTGAACATGAATTATTAGAAGTAGATCGCTACTTATTGAATCGCTTACGTGAATTCACTGCTAGTACTATTAATCACTATGATAACTTTGATTACTTAAATATTTATCAAGAAGTTCAAAACTTTATCAATGTTGAATTAAGTAACTTCTATTTAGATTATGGTAAAGATATTCTGTATATTGAACAAAAAGACGCACATAAACGTCGTAGCATGCAAACAGTGTTGTATCAAATTTTAGTAGATATGACTAAATTACTTGCTCCTATTTTAGTACACACTGCCGAAGAAGTATGGTCTCATACACCACATGTTAAAGAAGAAAGTGTTCACTTAGCAGATATGCCAAAAGTTGTGGACGTTGATCAAGAGTTATTAGATAAATGGAATCAATTTATGTCATTACGTGATGATGTAAACCGTGCATTAGAAGCAGCACGTAATGAAAAAGTTATCGGTAAATCTCTTGAAGCTAAAGTAGTGATTGGAAACAATGATCACTTTAAAGCTGCAGAATTTTTACAACAATTTAATGACTTACAACAATTATTTATCGTCTCTCAAGTTGAAGTGACTGAAAAAGTAGACAATGGAAATGAATACCAACATGGTGACATTCGTATTGACCATGCTTCAGGTGAAAAATGTGAAAGATGTTGGAATTATAGTGAAACATTAGGATCTGTTGGTGAACTTGATCATTTATGTCCACGTTGTCAAGAAGTCGTAAAAACTTTAGTTTAATTCAATAGAGATAGAACGCTTGTAACCTAATTAAGGGTTACGAGCGTTTTTTTATAAAGTATATAAATATTAAATAATAATAATTTGAAAATATATCTGAATAGAGTTTCAAGTTTAGATAAAAACGGATGAGGTTATATCAAATAATAAGTGATAGAATGTTTCTCGTAAGTAATATAGGAAGAGAGATAAAATGATGGGTAAAATTTTACTAACAGAGGCTTCTGGATATATTGGTAGTCACTTAAAAGATAAATTAAAAGTTAATCATGAGATTATCGCAATATCAAGAAATGCTCAAAATAAAAAAAATGAAAAAAATGTAACTTGGAAATCAGCAGATTTATTTGATTTAGATGCTATAACTGAAGTAATGAAAGGTATAGATACTGCGATTTATCTTGGTCATTCAATGAAGACAAGTGCTAAACTTACACAGGCTAATTTTGAAGATATGGATGCACTACTAGCTGATAATGTTGGGCGCGTAGCGAAAAAACATGGGGTCAAACACATTATATTTATGAGTGGTATTATCACGAATGATAGTCATTTGTCACTTCACTTAAAAAGTCGGTTAGAATGTGAAAAAATATTAAGATATTATGGTGTCCCTGTAAGCACATTACGTGCTGGGTTAATTATAGATTCAAACGGTAGTTCATATCCTATTTTTAAAAGAATGATAGAGCGTTTGTCAGCAATGATTCTACCGAACTGGGCTTACAATATGATTGCGCCAGTATCTATGGATGATGTTATTGATAAATTAGCTATGTTAGTCGAACGTTCTCCTAAAGAAAATGAAGTATTTAATATTACAAGGCCTAAGGTAATGAATTATCAAGAATTATTTGAACGTATAGCGACTATTCTTGATAAACATTTGTTTATATTGCACTTACCAACCATCCTTATTCGGTTAAGTCGATATTGGATTAAAGAGAAAATGAATGGTAAAGAAAATGTGAAAAAAGCACTTAAAGAAAAACAAGATGAACAACAAATAATAACTACAAAACAATCTAAATCAAATCAAAATAAGAGAGATGAAGTTAAAGATGTTAGAGCAATGACGCGTTTTAGAATTCCGGAAAGTTATTCGATACAGGATGTAACAAGAGAATATGCAGAATTTATTAATAATATCACGCTCCATTTAGTAAATGGTACCATTAATGAGCATGAATTTAATATTCAATTACCATTAATAAGGAAATGTATTTTAAAAATGAAAAGAGATAATCATGATTCTATTAATGAAATGATTGTGTATAAAATTGTTGGTGGAGATTTAGCTATGGTTAAAGACAGTAGTAATGCACGATTTGAATTTAGACGTATATTAGATACCAACGAAGGTATTGCAGCGTTGCAAGGATATGAACCAACATTACCATGGGGAGTTTATAAGTTTACTCAAGCCATTGCACATAAGTTTGTGATGGGTGTATTCAAACAGTATATGAATCATTTAGCTAGTTATGAAAAAGATAAACAAGATTTCGTTAATAAAATTTTTACTAATCTTGCTATGACTACTGGTGTAATGTTTGGTGCATGTGTTGGTACAAGAATCTACAATAAAGTTTTAGCTAAAAAATAATGTACTTTATATATATTTAAAAGTTTTCGATGGAAACGCAATGAAGTTCTCTCTATCGAAAGCTTTTTTAGTCTAAATAGTTGAATATTACGCATTAAGACTGATAAAATTTTAAATATTTTATTATAGAATAATCATTAATCATAGCTTTTTTAAATTGAAAGAGAGATTTTAAAATTTAGGAGGTGTCCTATGTTTCATGATAATGATGCACATTTTATTAATGGTATCACTTTAAATGTAAGAGATTTACGTACTTTACAACCGTTCTATGAAGAATTATTAGGGTTTAAAAAAGTGGAAGAGACATTAACCGCTGTCAAATATCAAGTTGGAGACAGTCACCATTATATTACTTTAAGAGAGATAAAGTCTGGACGAAATCCTTTATCTCAAGAAGCTGGTTTATTTTATATAGGAATTCAATTATCCAATAAACAACATCTGGCAGATCTAATTGAAAAGTTAAATGATTATGAGTTACCAATTAATGGTGGAGAACAAAATGTATGTACATTTATTTTTGTCGAAGATCCAGAAGGTCATATGTTTAAATTTTATGTTGATAAAGCGATTTCTGATTGGAAACAAGAAAGTGAATGGATTAGACTCAATATTAAGCCGCTCGATGTTTCTTCATTATTACCATATGCATCCACCATCGGATGGCAAGGTTTACCTAATGATAGTAAAATTGGGAATATTAGTTTAAAAACCATTCGATTAAATGAAGTAAGAGAGTATTATTTAAACCATTTTGGACTAGTACCTTCTGCATATTTAGATGATGAATCGTTTTATTTAGCTTCTGAACAATATTATTGTCATCTTTCAATGAATCAATGGAATTCAAAAATAAAGCGAATAGATAATGAACATACTTATGGTTTATCTATCGTTGACTTTCATTATCCAGAAACACATCATATCAATATAAAAGGTCCAGATGGTATCCAGTTTAGATTTAATTTTATAGAGGTAGAGTGATGAAATGAAAAAATGGATTTTTTTAATGGTGTTTGTGTGCATGATATTTACGGCCGGTGCAGTTTTTGATGGTCTAGACAATCAAGATATGACTGAACCTACAATTCATTTTTGGGAAAAAAATCCTATGAAATATAACACATACGCTAAAGGTCAATGTACTTACTATGTATTTGATCGAGTAAAAGAAGACCATCATTTAATAAGTAACCAATGGGGTGACGCTAAACATTGGGCAAATAAGGCTAAGAAACAAGGGTATACAGTCAATGAAAATCCAACTAAGGGTTCTATTTTACATTATCCAAAAGGAAAACATGGACATGTTGCTTATGTAGAACAAGTCAATAATGATGGCTCTTTAATAGTCTCTGATATGAATTTCAGAAAACCTTACGAAATTACAACACGTTTTGTAGATGTTGATCAAGTCGATCAATTTAATTATATTCATCCTAAAAGTAACACAAATATGACATAGAAGATTGTAGCTTTTTTTATACTAAGTAGTAGGCTATAATGTAGAGTGTTGTCAAAGAGTTGAGGGCTGAATGGAGGCACATGAATGAAAAAGAAATATTATATTGGTTTATCTTTAATAGTAGCCATCGTGATTTTAATTATAGACCAATTAACTAAAAAAATAATTACAGCAATCATGAACATTGGTGATTCTTATGAAGTGATTCCTCATTTTTTAAATATTACATCACATAGAAATAATGGTGCAGCATGGGGGATTTTAAGTGGTAAAATGGGATTTTTCTATATTATTACTCTTATTATTTTAGCTGTACTTATTATATTTTATATTAAAGAAACTAAATATAATGCGTTTATGCAAGTTGCAATTAGCTTATTATTTGCTGGTGCATTAGGTAACTTTATCGATCGTTTATTCAATGGTGAAGTTGTTGATTTCATTGATACAAATATTTTTGGATATGATTTTCCAATTTTTAATATCGCAGATTCAAGCTTAACAATTGGTGTTATTTTTGTCATTATTGCATTGGTTAAGGATGCAACTAAAAAAGAATAGGAGGGCACGTAGTGGAAACGTATGAATATAAAATAGAAGATGAAGCACTCGTAGGTCAGCGTATTGATAAATTATTATCTGATTTCAATAGTGAGTGGTCTAGAAGTCAACTTCAAGATTGGATTAAAAATGATTTAGTCACTGTTAATGGTAAAATAATCAAATCAAATTATAAAGTTAAATTAAATGATGAGATTCAAGTGACTGAAAAAGAAGTGGTTGAAGCCGATATTTTACCGGAGAACCTCAATTTAGATATTTATTATGAAGATGAAGATGTAGCCATTGTTTATAAACCTAAAGGCATGGTTGTACACCCTTCACCAGGTCATTATACAGGTACATTAGTTAATGGGTTAATGTATCAAATTAAAGATTTATCAGGTATCAATGGAGAGATACGTCCTGGTATTGTTCATCGTATTGATAAAGATACGTCTGGTTTACTTATGGTAGCTAAAAATGATATAGCACATCGTGGTCTAGTAGAACAACTTATGGATAAAACAGTAAAGCGTAAGTATACAGCTTTAGTACATGGTAATATCCCTCATGATTATGGAACAATTGATGCTCCAATAGGCAGAAACAAAAAAGACCGTCAATCTATGGATGTTGTTGATGATGGAAAAGAAGCAGTGACTCATTTTAATGTAATAGAACATTTCAATGACTATACATTAATTGAATGTCAATTAGAAACAGGTCGTACTCATCAAATTCGTGTTCATATGAAATATATTGGGTTCCCACTTGTTGGAGATCCTAAATATGGTCCTAGAAAAACATTAGATATTGGTGGACAAGCTTTACATGCTGGAGTTATTGGTTTTGAACATCCTGTCACTCATGAATATATTGAACGTCATGCTGAGTTACCTCAAGAGTTTCAATCGCTATTAGAAGATATTCGATTAAGAGAATCATAAAATTAGAGAACAAAGTCGTAAATTAAAAGAAAGCATATTGACTTATGAACTAAAAAGATTTAAGCTAATAACAGTTAAAATTAAACAAAACAGTGTCTTTTAAAAAGAGTCCAGAGAGGCTCAAAAGACAGGGTGACTAATGATATAAATATGATTAACTTTAATTGTTCGATTGTTATCAGACGAATCATATAAAATATTTTTATATACATTAAACCTCATGTCTTTGTAAAAGGCATGAGGTTTTTTCTTTTAAGAGGTGTAATCATGTCAGAACGTATTATTATGGACGAAGCAGCTATACAACGTACTGTTACACGTATAGCACATGAAATTCTAGAATATAATAAAGGAACTGAACAACTTGTTCTTTTAGGTATTAAAACAAGAGGCGAATTTTTAGCACGTCGTATTCAAGAAAAAATTAAACAAATTGAACATCATGTAGTTCCAACAGGTACGATTGACATTACTCATTTTAGAGATGATATTGAAAACTCGAAAAAGCCTATCACTAAAGATGCCATTGAAATTGATCAAGATGTTACAGATAAGATAGTGATCATTATTGATGATGTACTTTATACTGGACGAACAGTTAGAGCATCTTTAGATGCAATTTTATTACATTCTCGACCTATAAAAATTGGCCTCGCTGCCCTTGTGGATCGTGGCCATCGTGAACTGCCAATTAGAGCAGACTTTGTTGGAAAGAATATACCTACTGCAAAAGATGAAGCAGTATCTGTTTATCTTGAAGAAATAGATGATAGAAATGCAGTAGTAATTGAATAACTAACCTTTTAAACCAGTACGAGAGACTGAAAAAGGTAAAGTATTTAATGGTGAGCGTGTAATGTATTTATTAATTGGATAGATGATATGTCTCACTTAAATTAAATACTTTTCCTATGTCATGTTATAAAAAACTTAAAGAAGCTTTTTATAATATTTCATTAATTTATTTTAGTCTCTTTACCATAGTGTAAAGAGACTTTTTTAGAAAGGAAGAACATTTCATGGAAAATGAGCAAATGTTTAAACGTACTGTCAAACCAGTACTAGATGTAAAAGATAAACCAAAACCAGCACAATGGGCGTTTTTAAGCTTACAACATCTATTTGCAATGTTTGGTTCAACTGTCCTTGTTCCATTTTTAACAGGGTTACCTATTTCTGCAGCATTATTAGCATCTGGGATAGGAACATTACTATATATATTAATTACTAAAGCAAAGATACCTGCCTATTTAGGTTCAAGCTTTGCATTTATTACTCCAATTATTACGGGGTTAAGTACACACAGTTTAGGAGATATGCTTGTCGCATTATTCGCTAGTGGCGTAATGTATATCGTTATTGGTATCTTCATAAAATTAAGTGGTACCGGTTGGTTGATGCATCTTTTACCACCAGTTGTTGTTGGTCCAGTTATTATGGTCATTGGTTTAAGTCTCGCACCAACAGCAGTAAACATGGCAATGTATGAGAATTCAGGAGATATGAAGGGTTACAATTTAAGCTATTTATTAGTAGCATTAGTAACCTTACTTGTAACTATTATTGTTCAAGGATTCTTTAAAGGCTTCCTTTCTCTTATTCCTGTATTAATAGGAATTATTGTAGGTTATATTGTGTCAATTTTTGTAGGCATTGTTAATTTCAAACCAATTGCTAAAGCCAGTTGGCTAGATTTTCCAGATATATATTTACCATTTAAAGATTATGTTCCATCGATACATATCGGACTTATTTTAGTCATGTTGCCTATAGTATTTGTAACAGTCAGTGAACATATTGGCCATCAAATGGTAATTAATAAAATTGTAGGACGTAATTTCTTTGAAAATCCAGGTTTACATCGTTCAATTATAGGTGATGGTGTTTCAACAATGTTCGCTAGTATTATTGGAGGACCGCCTAGTACAACTTATGGCGAAAATATTGGTGTACTCGCAATTACAAAAATATATAGTATCTATGTCATTGGTGGCGCAGCAGTGATTGCAATTATCTTATCATTTATAGGTAAGTTCTCAGCATTAATTTCATCAATTCCTACACCAGTTATGGGTGGTGTATCTATCTTATTATTCGGTATTATTGCAGCAAGTGGACTTAGAATGTTGGTAGAAAGTCGTGTTGATTTTGCTAGTAATCGTAATTTAGTTATTGCATCAGTAGTACTAGTAGTTGGTATTGGAAATTTACTTATCAATTTAAAAAGTCTTGGTGTGAACCTACAAATTGAAGGCATGGCTTTAGCAGCATTATCAGGAATCATATTAAATCTTATTTTGCCAAAAGAAAAAGAAGAATCAGACATTAAATAAAAGAGGATCTTTTAGGAGGCAGGTCATGAAAAATTTATTTTCAATGGAATATTTAACAAACGACGATATTTTTAATCTTATTCAAACAGCGAGTCGTTTTAAATCAGGAAAAGAAATTGTCCCTCAGTATGAAGGAAAATATGTATCTAACTTATTCTTTGAAAATTCAACACGTACAAAATGCAGTTTTGAAGTAGCTGAACTTAATCTTGGATTGAAACAAGTTAACTTTGAAACAAGCACTTCTTCAGTACAAAAAGGAGAATCACTTTATGACACTTGTAAAACGTTAGAGAGTATTGGCGTCAATTTATTAGTCATTAGGCATCCTCAAAATGCATATTACGAAGAACTAGAAAATTTAAATATTCCGATTGCAAATGCTGGAGATGGTAGTGGTCAGCATCCTACTCAAAGCTTATTGGATATAATGACGATTTATGAAGAATACGAAACGTTTGAAGGATTAAATATTTTAATATGTGGAGATATTAAAAATTCTCGTGTAGCAAGAAGTAATTATACAAGTTTAACCTCACTTGGCGCTAAAGTAATGTTCTCAAGTCCTAATGAATGGGTAGATGAAACATTAGATGCTCCCTATGTAAATATTGATGATGTGATTGATAAAGTTGATATCATTATGCTTTTAAGAGTTCAACATGAAAGACATGGTATTACTGATGAAGCAAACTTTAAAGCTGATCATTATCATGAACAATATGGGTTAACTAAAGAAAGGTATCGTCGTTTAAAAGATGATGCGATAGTGATGCATCCTGCTCCAGTAAATCGTGGCGTAGAAATCGATAGTGAACTAGTTGAAGCACCTAAGTCAAGAATCTTTAAACAAATGGAAAATGGAATGTATTTAAGAATGGCTGTAATAGATAAACTTTTATCAAGAAAAGGAGAATAATTATGAAACTTATAAAAAATGCTAAAATTTTAGACAATGGTGAACTTAAATCAACGTCAATTTTAATTGATGGACAATATATCAAGGAAATGAATGAAAATATTAATATTGATGAAGGTACTGAAGTCATTGATGCAAATGGTCAGTTTGTAGCACCAGGACTAGTAGATGTGCATGTACATTTAAGAGAACCAGGTGGAGAACATAAAGAAACAATTGAAACTGGAACAAAAGCAGCTGCACGTGGAGGATTTACAACAGTATGTCCTATGCCTAATACACGTCCTGTACCTGATACAGTAGAACACATGGATCAGTTGCAATCATTAATTAAAGAAAATGCACAAGTCCGTGTCTTGCCTTATGCATCAATTACAATTCGTCAAGCTGGTAAAGAGCATGTTGATTTTGAAGCACTTTCAAAAGAGGGTGCATTTGCATTTACAGATGATGGTGTAGGTGTTCAGGAGTCAGCAATGATGTATGAAGCGATGCAACAAGCTGCAAAATTAAATAAAGCAGTTGTTGCTCATTGTGAAGATAATAGCTTAATTTATGGTGGTGCAATGCATCAAGGTAAACGTAGTGAAGAATTAGGTATTCCTGGCATTCCAAACATTTGTGAATCTGTACAAATTGCACGAGACGTTTTATTAGCAGAAGCAGCAAATTGTCACTATCATGTGTGCCACGTTTCAACAAAAGAAAGTGTAAGAGCAATTCGTGATGCTAAAGCAGCAGGCATTCATGTTACTGCTGAAGTGACACCACATCATCTGTTATTAACTGAAGATGATGTTCCAGGTGATAATGCCATTTTTAAAATGAATCCACCATTAAGAAGTAAAGAAGATAGAGATGCATTATTAGAAGGATTACTAGATGGTACCATTGATTGTATTGCTACAGATCACGCGCCTCATGCCAAAGAAGAAAAAGCTCAGCCAATGACAAAAGCACCATTTGGTATTGTAGGAAGTGAAACAGCCTTCCCATTATTATATACTCATTTTGTTAAAAATGGAGACTGGTCATTACAACAACTTGTTGATTACTTAACAATTAAACCAGCACAAATATTTGATTTACCTTATGGAAAATTAGAAGAAGGCAGCTATGCAGACTTAACAATCATCAATTTAGATGAAGAAAGAGAAATTCGTGGTGAAGACTTCTTATCTAAAGCAGATAATACACCATTTATAGGATATAAAGTATATGGTAACCCTGTTTTAACAATGGTTGAGGGTGAAGTTAAATTTAAGGAGGACAAGTAAAATGTTTGAACGTAGATATCTCGTATTTGAAGATGGTTCATATTATGAAGGATATAAATTAGGGTCAGATCAATTATCAATCGGTGAAATTGTATTTAATACAGCGATGACTGGATATCAAGAAACGATTTCTGATCCATCATATACTGGTCAAATTGTTACATTTACTTATCCTTTAATTGGAAATTATGGTATTAATAGAGACGATTTTGAATCACTTACACCTACATTAAATGGGGTAGTGGTTAAGGAAGCAAGTACGCATCCAAGTAATTTTAGAAAACAAAAAACATTACATGAAGTGCTTGTTCAATATCAAATTCCTGGTATTTCAGGGGTAGATACACGCAGTATTACTAGAAAAATTAGAAAATATGGTGTATTAAAAGCAGGATTTACTGACAATAAAGAGGAAATTGAATCACTTGCAGCTAACTTAAAAACTGCAGAATTACCTCGTGATGAGGTAACTACTGTGTCAACAAAAACACCGTATGTATCAACAGGCTCAGATTTAAGCGTCGTGTTATTAGACTTTGGTAAAAAGCAAAATATTGTTAGAGAGCTTAATTCAAGAGGATGTAATGTTACTGTAGTACCTTATGATACTTCAGCAGAGGAAATATTAGCAATGTCACCAGATGGTGTCATGCTTTCAAATGGACCTGGAGATCCAGAAGAAGTTAATGTTGCCTTAGATATGATTAAAGGTGTTTTAGGAAATATACCATTCTTTGGCATTTGTCTTGGTCATCAGTTATTTGCATTATCTCAAGGTGCCAAAGCATTTAAGATGAAGTTCGGACATCGTGGTGCGAATCATCCTGTAAAAGATTTACGCACAGGTAAAGTCGATATCACAAGTCAAAATCACGGTTATGCTATTGATAAAGACTCATTAGAAAATACAGATTTAGAAGTGACACATATTGCTTTAAATGATGGTACGGTTGAAGGATTAAGACATAAAACATTACCAGCCTTTTCAGTGCAATATCATCCAGAGGCAAGACCAGGCCCAAGTGACTCAAATTACTTATTTGATGAGTTCTTAGACATGATGAGAGATTTTAAAGATAATAAAAAGGAGAGTAAAACGAATGCCTAAACGTGACGATATTAAAACGATTTTAGTAATTGGTTCAGGTCCTATTATTATTGGACAAGCTGCAGAATTTGACTATGCTGGAACACAAGCGTGTCTTGCTTTAAAAGAAGAAGGATACCGTGTTATTTTAGTAAACTCAAATCCTGCAACTATTATGACTGATAAAGAAATTGCAGATAAAGTATATATTGAACCTTTAACTCATGACTTTATTGCACGTATCATTCGTAAAGAACAACCTGATGCATTATTACCTACATTAGGTGGACAAACAGGTTTAAATATGGCAATACAATTACATGATAGCGGTGTATTAAAAGCAAATAATGTAGAGTTATTAGGTACAAAATTAGAATCTATACAACAAGCAGAAGATAGAGAATTATTCCGATCATTGATGAATGAATTAGATGTTCCGGTACCTGAAAGTGATATAGTAAATACTGTAGAACAAGCATTTGCATTCAAAGAACAAGTAGGATATCCATTAATTGTACGTCCTGCCTTTACAATGGGGGGTACTGGTGGTGGTATCTGTCATAATGATGAAGAATTAAAAGAAGTTGTAAGTAATGGATTACATTATAGTCCAGCGACTCAATGTTTAATTGAAAAATCAATAGCAGGATATAAAGAAATTGAATATGAAGTGATGCGTGATAAAAATGACAATGCCATTGTAGTATGTAATATGGAAAATATTGACCCAGTAGGTATCCATACTGGAGATTCAGTTGTTGTAGCTCCTAGTCAGACACTATCAGATGTTGAATACCAAATGTTACGTGATGTATCGCTTAAAGTGATTCGTGCTTTAGGTATTGAAGGTGGTTGTAATGTACAGCTGGCTTTAGATCCATATTCATTAAATTATTACATTATTGAAGTTAATCCACGTGTGTCTCGTTCATCTGCACTAGCATCAAAAGCAACAGGCTATCCAATTGCTAAATTAGCGGCTAAAATTGCGGTTGGTTTAACATTAGATGAGATGCTAAATCCTATAACTGGAACATCTTATGCTGCGTTTGAACCAACACTTGATTATGTCATTTCAAAAATTCCACGTTTCCCATTTGATAAATTCGAAAAAGGTGAACGTGAATTAGGAACACAAATGAAGGCTACTGGTGAAGTGATGGCTATTGGTCGTACATATGAAGAATCATTATTAAAAGCGATTCGTTCATTAGAATATGGTGTCCATCATCTTGGTTTACCAAACGGTGAAAGTTATGACTTAGACTACATTAAAGAACGTATTAGTCATCAAGATGATGAGCGTTTATTCTTTATTGGTGAAGCGATTCGACGTGGCACATCATTACAAGAAATTCATGAAATGACTAAAATTGATTATTTCTTCTTAAATAAATTCCTTAATATTATTCATATTGAACATGAACTTAAAGCGCATCCAGGAGACTTAGAATATCTTAAATATGCAAAAGATTATGGTTTCAGTGATAAAGTGATTGCTCATCGCTTTGATATGACTGAAGAAGAAGTATATCAATTACGTCAAGATAATGATATTAAACCTGTGTATAAAATGGTAGACACGTGTGCAGCAGAATTTGAATCATCTACACCATACTATTACGGAACATATGAAACAGAAAATGAATCTATAGTTACAGATAAAGAGAAAATTTTAGTATTAGGTTCTGGACCAATACGTATCGGACAAGGTGTAGAGTTTGATTATGCGACAGTGCATGCAGTTTGGGCAATTCAAAATGCCGGATATGAAGCAATCATTGTTAATAATAATCCAGAGACAGTATCAACAGACTTTTCAATTTCAGATAAATTATATTTTGAACCGCTAACTGAAGAAGATGTAATGAATATCATTAATTTAGAGCAACCTAAAGGTGTAGTAGTTCAATTTGGTGGTCAAACAGCAATCAATTTAGCTGATAAATTAGCTAAACATGGTGTGAAAATCTTAGGAACATCATTAGAAGATTTAAATCGTGCAGAAGATAGAAAAGAATTTGAAGCACTTTTAAGAAAAATTGATGTGCCACAACCTAAAGGTAAAACAGCCACTTCTCCTAAAGAAGCATTAGAAAATGCACGCGAAATTGGTTATCCAGTAGTTGTACGACCTTCTTATGTATTAGGTGGTCGTGCCATGGAGATTGTAAATAGTGATGCAGAATTAGAAGACTATATGGAACAAGCTGTTAAAGCAAGTCCAGAACATCCAGTATTAGTGGATAGATATTTAACAGGTAAAGAAATAGAAGTCGATGCAATTTCTGATGGTGAAACAGTTATTATTCCTGGTATTATGGAGCACATTGAACGTGCAGGTGTTCATAGCGGTGATTCAATTGCAGTGTATCCACCACAAACATTGAGCGATAAAGAAATAAAAACTCTCGAAGATTATACAATTAAATTAGCTAAAGGATTAAACATTGTGGGTCTCATCAATATTCAATTCGTTATTGCACATGATGGTGTGTATGTATTAGAAGTTAATCCACGTGCAAGTCGTACAGTGCCTTTCTTAAGTAAAATTACTGATATTCAAATGGCACAACTTGCCATGCAAGCAATAATGGGTACAAAGCTTAAAGATTTAGGCTATCAACAAGGTATTCAACCATATTCAGAGGGTGTGTTTGTTAAAGCACCGGTATTTAGTTTTAATAAATTAAAAAATGTTGACGTGACACTTGGACCTGAAATGAAATCTACCGGTGAAGTGATGGGTAAAGATTTAACACTTGAAAAAGCTTTATATAAAGGTTTAACAGGTAGTGGTGTAGAAGTAAAAGATCATGGTACCGTATTAATGACAGTAAGTGATAAAGATAAAGAAGAAATCGTTGATATTGCGCACCGTTTAAATGAAGTAGGTTATAAAATCTTAGCTACACAAGGTACTGCACAAAAATTAGAAGCGCACAATATCCCTGTTGAAGTTGTTGGTAAAATCGGTGGAGAAGATGATTTATTAACACGTATTCAAAATGGGGATGTACAAATTGTTATTAACACAATGACAAAAGGTAAAGAAGTTGAAAGAGATGGCTTCCAAATTCGACGTACTACTGTAGAAAACGGAGTGCCATGTTTAACTTCATTAGATACTGCAAGTGCATTAACAAATGTCATTGAAAGTATGACATTTTCAATGAGAAATATGTAATGCCGTAATTATAAGCGACTTATGTGTTAACTTGCTTTATGTTTAAGCACAAGTCGCTTCTTTTTAAAATAAAAGTGAGTTATTTAAAGGAGTTTAATGAATGAGAGATTTACCAATTATAGCTTTAGATTTTGATTCTGAGGATCATGTTCTTGATTTTTTAGATCAATTTGATGAACCACTTTTTGTAAAAGTAGGAATGGAATTATATTATCAAACTGGACCAGCTTTAATTAAGAAAATAAAAGAACGTGGACATGATATATTTTTAGACCTTAAGTTACACGATATTCCTAATACAGTTCAAAAAGCTATGGAGGGTTTAGGTAAGTTAAATGTTGATTTAGTTAACGTGCATGCTGCTGGTGGAACTGAAATGATGAAACATGCTGTAAAAGGGTTACGTAAATATAATGAAACTACTAAAATAATAGCAGTGACTCAATTAACATCAACGACTGAAGAAATGCTTCATCAAGAACAAAATATCCAAACGTCTATTGAAGAAGCAGTGTTGAATTATGCAAAATTAGCGCAGGAGTCAGGATTAGATGGCGTAGTATGTTCACCATTAGAAGCTAAATTACTGACAAAGTCTCTAGGTTCTGACTTTTTAAAGGTGACGCCTGGTATCAGACCTAAAGGTGCAGCGGTGAATGATCAAAAACGTATTACAACTCCAGAAGACGCGAAACAATTAGGTTCAACTCACATTGTAGTGGGTCGTCCAATAACTCAAAGTGAGCATCCACAAGAGAGTTATACAAAAATAAAGGAAAGTTGGTTAAGTTAATATGTCAAAACACATAGCAAAATCATTATTAGATATTGAAGCAGTAAGTTTATCACCCAATGACTTATTCACATGGAGTTCAGGCATAAAATCACCTATTTATTGTGATAATCGTATTACATTAGGTTACCCTAAAGTACGTCAAGACATTCGTGATGGATTAAGTGAACTTATTACAGAACATTTTGATAATGTAGAGGTTATTTCAGGAACAGCAACTGCTGGTATTCCACATGCTGCTTATATTTCTGAAAAACTAAACTTACCAATGAACTATGTACGATCTAAAAGTAAAAGTCATGGTAAACAAAATCAAATTGAAGGCGCACAAAGTAAAAATAAAAAAGTCGTTGTCGTGGAAGATTTAATTTCAACAGGGGGATCGTCAATTACTGCAGTGGAAGCTTTAAGAGAAGCAGGGGCTGAAGTCGTAGGTGTAGTTGCAATCTTTACTTATGGTCTAGCTAAAGCAGACGACATGTTCAAACAAGCGAATCTACCATTCTATACGCTAAGTAATTATAATGAACTTATTGAAGTAGCTAAAGAAGAAGGCAAAATTTCAGAAAATGATATTCAAACATTAGTGGATTGGCGCGATAATCTCTAAGTTTCGCTTAAAGGGTGATAAAGTTGTCTAAAGACAAAGATAATAATGCATTTTATAATCAGTTAAAACATGTGAATCAATTTTTATACAGTGAAAAAGAATTTAAACAAACAGCACATGTGTTAACTATTAAAGAAAGTATTAAACATATGCATCACGCACAAATGGAATCTTTTGAGCATACAAGTGACTTCTTTAAAAAAGCCAAAGCACGTTTACGTCAAAAAGATAAAATCTAAATATAGAAAGAAAGATACATATAAATATGAATCAACATATTTATATGTATCTTTTTATATCAATCTATAATTAACTTAACGTATAAAGATTTTAATTAACACCCATCCGATTAATAAAACGATGACCATTGCTAATAGTGGTAGAATATAATGCATCATATTAAATGCCTCCTATTATACTTTTATTTAATTTTAACTGTTTATGGAAAGTTTTCAAAATTAAAGCTACTTTTAATTCAAAGTTCTTAATAGCTAACTTTTTATTATTTTTAAAAATAGTTTAAAATAGACATTAATTATAAATTATAGGAGGATTACAATGGAAATACCTAAAGTAACACCATTTTTAATGTTTAATAATCAAGCTGAAGAAGCAGTCAATTTATATACAAGCTTATTTAAAAACAGTGAGATTTTAACAATGGTAAAATACGGAGAAGATGGTCCTGGAGAACCTGGGACAGTTCAACATTCTATTTTCACATTAAATGGTCAAGTATTCATGGCGATAGATGCCGATAATGGTGAAGAATTACCAATGAATCCTTCCATCTCTTTATATATCACTGTTGAAGATGCTATGGAAATGGAACGTTTATTTAATGGTCTAAAAAAAGAAGGTGCTATACTGATGCCTAAAACTTCTATGCCACCATTTCGTGAGTTTGCATGGGTGCAAGATAAATTTGGAGTAAGTTTCCAACTTGCATTACCAGAAAAATAGACACTATGATATATAAAATCCGTAGATGACTTAAAAAAAGCATCTACGGATTTTTATTTTTTTAATTTTTATCCTGCTTCATACGCTGGATTTGGTCATAATCAGGTGTTGCATATAACGTTTTTTGATTATCATATGTGACAAATCCTGGTTTAGCGCCAGAAGGTTTATGGACATTTTTGATTTCTGTATAGTCTACCGGTATCTGACCAGAATTTCCAGCTTTAGAGAAATATCCCGCAAGCATTGCTGCCTCTTTTATCGTAGTCTCACTCGGTGCATCATTTAAAATGACAACATGCGAACCTGGAATATCTTTAGTATGGAACCATATATGTGATTTTTGAGCTTTACGATTTGTTAAATAATCATTTTGCTTGTTATTTTTACCTACTAAAATCGTGTCTCCATCTGAAGAGATATATGTTTGTAAATGGATTTTATCTTGTTTTTTCTTTTTAGTATTTTTACGTTGTTTCATAAATCCTTGTTCTGCCAATTCATCACGAATGTCATCAATTTCATCAACTGTAATATGTTCTAATTGCTGTTCAATATTGGCAAAATAGTCAATATTTTCACGTGTAAGAGCAATTTGAAGATCGAGTTCTTTTTCTCGTGTCTTCATTCGATTATATTGCTTATAGTAGTATTGAGCATTCACAGATGGTGATTTAGTAGGGTCTAATGGAATCGTTACTTCTTCATTAGTATAATAATTTAGAACGTTTATAGACGCGTCACCTTGTTGAATACGATAAATATTAGCAGTAATGAGTTCACCGTATAATTGTTGTGTGTCTTTATCTTTAGCACTTTCGTATTCGTCTATAAGTTTACTTAACTTGTGTTGATATTTTTGTAATTGTTGTTGTACGAAGCGTACTAGATCATTCGCACGTTGTTTTACACGTTCTCGCTCACCTCTAGCATCATAATAACGATCTAACAAATCATGTAATGAATCATAGATAACAATATCATCCGAGAATTGTTTTAATTTCATAAAATAGAAATCTTCTTTACCTGTTTCATGATTTTTATGAAATACTGGTACGGGTACTTTTAATGTTTGGTCAATCACTTCTTCAAAAGCTTGAGGTAGAGTATCTTGATTCATAAATTGGTAACGATTTGTAATTTCATTTGTAATTAGAGGACTAAAGCCTTCAAACGCATTGAGTAATTGTTTAGCAATTTTTCCGGAATTAAAGTCAACGAATTTGAGCACTTCATCACTTGAAATATCATATGGATTTCGTTTGTTTTGAGTAGGAGGAGCTTCATATTTGAAACCAGGCATCACTGTACGATACTGATTTGTATTTGGCGTCAAGTGTTTAAAGCCTTCTATAATTTTATATTGATCATCTACTAGTATTAAATTACTATGTTTACCCATGATTTCCAATATCACTGTTCGATATATCGTATCGCCAATTTCATCTTTACTTTCAATGTCAATTTCTACTCTACGATCATTACCGATTTGTCGTATTGATTTAACAATACCTCCCTCTAAATGCTTACGAAAGACACGTGCAAACATTGGTGGGTCAAAGGGATTGTCGTACTTTTTATTGGTGAGATGCATTCTTGAAAAATTGGGATGAATAGATAACAATAGATGATGGTTTTTACGATTTTGACGAATAATCATAATGATTGTGTCATTTTCTGGTTGATTAATTTTGTGAATTCTACCTGTTACTAAAAATTGTAGTGATTCTATTATCTTTTTTGTAAATAAGCCATCATAAGCCATAATTTTTTCCACCTTCAGTTTTGTCATTCATTATATTGTAACATGGTAACAATAGAGCGTCATGAGTTAAGTTTATCCTAGTACACTCTATACAACGTAAACAACAATGTGATATCATATTTAAATAATAGAAGAATAGCTTAGAGAGGTCGTAAGGCATGGATAATGAAAAAGGATTACTAATTGTTCTTTCAGGTCCTTCAGGAGTAGGTAAAGGAACTGTTCGTAAAGAGATATTTGACGATCCAACTACATCATATAAATACTCAATCTCGATGACTACGCGTCAAATGCGAGAAGGAGAAGTTAACGGTGTAGATTACTTTTTTAAAACGAAAGAAGAATTTGAAGCATTAATTCAAGAAGATCAATTTATTGAATATGCCGAATATGTAGGAAATTACTATGGGACACCCGTACAATATGTTAAAGATACAATGGCTGAAGGTCATGATGTGTTTTTAGAAATTGAAGTTGAAGGTGCGAAACAAGTAAGAAAAAAATTTCCTGACGCATTATTTATCTTTCTTGCACCGCCAAGCTTAGATCATTTGAAAGAACGTCTTATTGGTCGCGGTACAGAAACAGATGAAAAGATTCAAAGTAGGGTAAATGAAGCACGTAAAGAAGTAGAAATGATGAATCTTTATGATTATGTCGTTGTTAATGATGAAGTTCATTTGGCTAAAGAAAGAATTCAATCAATTGTAGAAGCCGAGCACTTAAAAAGAGAACGCGTTGAAGCGATATATAGAAAAATGTTATTGGAGGCAAAGAAATAATGTTAAACCCACCGTTAAATCAATTACAATCACAAATTAATTCAAAATATTTAATTGCAACAACAGCTGCTAAACGTGCACGTGAATTAGACGAAAAGCCTGAAACTGCATTACTAAAGGGTTATCATTCAGCAAAACCTGTAGGTGAAGCACTAGAAGAGATCGCAAGCGGAAAAATTTCACCTGTTGTACCTGAAGAGTTTCAAGCATAAATAAAATTATTTTGTTATCAGTTAAGTTGTTGTTCTGAAATATAAGTTACCATGTATTTCAGACTTTTAAACATTTTTGCAATCTCTGATTCAATTGAAAATGTACTTATATAAGCGTTTTTAGAATCAGTTAATCTTGCGGGAGTAGAACAGTGAATTAAAAATCTGTTCTACTCCCGTGTTTTTAGTTTTTCATCTTAGTTGTGTATAATAAATTTAAAAGTGAAGACTATAAATATAACTAAAGGAGTCGAATCATGAAGAACATTCTATTAGCTGTTACAGGAGGCATTGCTGCTTATAAAGCAATTGATTTAACTAGTAAACTTACGCAAGCGAATTATGATGTAAGAGTAATGCTCACTGATCATGCACAAGAATTTGTTACACCTTTAGCCTTTCAAGCCATTAGTAGAAACCCTGTATATACCAATACATTTATTGAAGAAAATCCTGAAGACATTCAACATATAGCATTAGGTGATTGGGCAGACTGTATCGTTGTTGCACCTGCTACCGCTAATACTATTGCCAAATTAAGTGTAGGTATTGCTGATGATATCGTCACATCAACGCTACTTGCTACAGAAACCCCTAAATTTATTGCTCCAGCTATGAATGTTCATATGTATGAAAATAAACGTACGCAACATAATATTTCTGTATTAAAAGACGATGAATATCATTTTATTGAACCTGGAGATGGTTTTTTAGCATGTGGGTACATTGCAAAGGGACGTATGGAGGAACCTCTTCAAATTGTCAAAATCATAAATGATTATTTTAAAGATAAGAATGAACTATCACACATATCTCATACTTCTTTTGAAGGGAAACATGCTTTAGTTACTGCCGGTCCTACAATTGAAGTAATTGATCCAGTAAGGTTTGTATCTAATCGTTCCTCTGGAAAAATGGGATATGCAATTGCAGAAGCTTTAGCTAAAAGAGGTGCAAAGGTGACGCTTGTGGCAGGACCAACGCAACTTGATAATCCAGAGAATGTAGAAGTCATTCATGTAGAAAGTGCAGAAGAAATGTTTAATGCAGTTACAAGTCGATATGAAGAACAAGATATTGTTGTTAAAGCAGCAGCCGTCTCAGATTATACGCCGGCTGATGTATTGAATCATAAAATGAAAAAACAAGATGGCAATCTTTCTGTCACTTTTAAGCGAACAAAGGACATTTTGAAATATTTAGGTGAACATAAAACACATCAATACTTGGTCGGATTTGCAGCTGAAACCCAAAATATTAATGCTTATGCACAAGATAAATTAAAACGTAAAAATGCGGATGTCATTATTTCGAATAATGTAGGAGATCAGACCATTGGATTTCAATCTGATGATAATGAACTCACTATGCATTTTAAAAATGGACAACGTATTAATATAAAAAAAGGAAAGAAAGTGCAACTTGCACAACAAATTTTAGATGAACTGGAAACTAGGTGGCAATAATGATTGCGAAGGTCATTGTAGATATTCCTTCTAAGAGTGTTGATTTTAAATTCGATTATCTCGTACCTGACCATTTAAAAGATTTTATAAAAGTGGGTGTAAGAGTTGTTGTACCGTTTGGTCCACGTACCATTCAAGGATATGTTATGGATATACAACAACAACCAAGTGAAGATGTCAATATAGATAAATTGAAAGCAATTAAAGAAATTAGAGATATTCGACCAGAATTAACACCTGAACTTATCCAATTAAGTGAATGGTTGAGTCATTATCATATTTCAAAACGCATTTCTGTGTTAGAGGCAATGCTTCCAAGCGCGATTAAAGCAAAATACACTAAAGTATTTAAAATAGTCCGTCACAATGATATTGAAGAAGATATATTAAAATATTTTGATAACAACGGATATTATAAGTATAAAGATGCGCAAAAAAATAATCATTTAAATATATTAAATCGTTTACTTGAACAACATTTAATAGAAGAAGAAACCATATTATCTCAACATACAAAAAGAAAAACACAGCGTGCAGTACGAGTTGTTGAAGGATACAATCCAGATGATATATTAGCTTTACTAGAAAAGAAATTAAAACAATATGATGTGTATGCTTATCTTTTAGAAGAACATCATAGAAATGTATTTTTAAAAGAACTTGAAGAAATGGGGTTTTCTAAATCAAGTATAGAGGGTCTCGTCAAAAAAGGTTTCCTTGAAAAATATGATGCTGAAATTGAACGAGATCCTTTTGCAAATCGTATCTTTGAAAAAGAAGAAAAACGAATGTTAACCCCTGATCAAAATAACGCATTTCAACAAATTAAAGAAAAAATAGATCACAACGCACAACGTACATTTTTATTACACGGCGTCACAGGTTCAGGTAAAACTGAAGTCTACTTGCAAGCCATTGAAGAAGTATTAAAAAAAGATGAACAAGCCATGATGCTTGTTCCAGAAATTGCGCTGACACCACAAATGGTTTTACGCTTTAAGCGACGTTTTGGTGATGATGTAGCTGTCTTACATTCAGGTTTGTCAAATGGTGAACGATATGATGAATGGCAAAAAATTAGAGATGGAAGAGCACGTGTAAGCGTAGGTGCGAGATCAAGTATCTTTGCACCATTTAAAAACTTAGGCATTATTATTATTGATGAAGAACATGAATCAACATATAAGCAAGAAGATTATCCACGTTATCATGCTAGAGACATAGCAGAATGGAGAAGTCAATTTCATCAATGTCCATTAGTATTAGGAAGTGCGACACCAAGTCTTGAATCTTATGCACGGGCAGAAAAAAATGTATATCAATTACTTACTTTACCTGAAAGAGTTAATCAACAAGCTTTACCTTCAATAGATACCATTGATATGAGAGCAGAACTAAGTTCAGGTAATCGTTCCATGTTCTCTGAAGAATTAAGACAAGCGATTCATGATAGACTGAATAAAAATGAACAAATCGTTTTATTTTTAAATCGACGGGGTTATGCTTCGTTTATGTTATGTCGAGATTGTGGATATGTTCCACAATGTCCACATTGCGATATTTCGTTAACTTATCATAAGACGACAGACCAACTAAAATGCCACTATTGCGGCTATCAAGACTTGCCTCCTAACCTGTGTCCTAATTGTGAAAGCCCGCATATCAGACAGGTTGGTACAGGTACACAAAGGGTAGAAGAAATTTTACAACAAGAATTTGAAGAGGCACGTATTATTCGTATGGATGTAGATACGACGTCAAGAAAAGGTGCACATGAAAAGCTATTGACTGATTTTGAAAAGGGAAAAGGCGATATTTTATTAGGCACACAAATGATTGCAAAAGGTTTAGATTATCCAAATATAACATTAGTTGGTGTGCTTAATGCCGACACAATGTTAAATTTGCCCGACTTTAGAGCGAGTGAAAGAACGTATCAGTTACTTACACAAGTTTCAGGTCGTGCTGGTCGTCATGAAAAACCCGGTAAAGTGATTATTCAAACATATAATCCAACTCATTATGCAATAGAAGATGTTCAAAAAAATGATTATTTAACGTTTTATCATAAAGAAATGCAATTTAGAAAATTAGGTAAATATCCACCTTATTATTATTTAATTAATTTTACTATTGCGCATAAAAATATGAAAAAAGTAATGGAAGCTGCTAAACATGTACATCAAATTTTACTGCAACATCTTTCAGAAAGAGCACTCGTACTTGGACCTTCTCCAGCGGCAATTGCTAGAATTAATAACGAACATCGTTTTCAAATATTGGTTAAATACAAGAGTGAGCCAGAATTAATTCATGCATTACAGTACTTAGATGATTATTATCATGAAGCATATATTAAAGATAAATTATCGTTAAGGATTGATATCAATCCTCAAATATTAATGTAAAAAAAGAGTTGCACCGTTTGCGTTTAACTGCGTGGTGTAACTCTTTTTGTATTTACATGTTACATTGTTACGTTTCCATTTTCATCTGCTGGTCTTAGTAATGTCAGAATCGCACTGATGATTGCAATAATATGAGGAATTCCTGTCCAACAGAATAATAAATGAAGAAGACCAGACATCATTTTACCAGCATAAAATTTGTGTACGCCAAAGCCACCTAAAAAGACAGCTAGGATAATGTAAATCACTTTATTGACTTCCATTCTTTATACCTCCTTAGTCTATTTAATATATTAATTGTCTTCATAATTATTTTAGATATGAAAAAAATTAAAAGCAATTAAAGTTATCTGAGAAGAGTGAAGATAAGACTAAGGTCGCATTTTAAATTGAATTACGTTATAATAATATGATGAATTTTTTTCGGGAGGCGTTCTAAGTGGCAATAAAGAAATTAGTTCCATCGACTCATCCTGTTTTATCTAAAAAAGCAAAAAAGATAACAACTTTTGATGAAAATTTAAAACGTTTATTATTAGATATTGAAGACACTTTATATTCTGAAGAAGCATCAGCTTTATCAGCGCCACAAATTGGTGTAAGTCAACGTGTTGCTATAATTGACATGGAAGCGGAAGGACTCTTGCAATTAATCAATCCTAAAATCAAAACAGAATCTAATGAAAAAATCATTGATTTAGAAGGTTCGGTTAATCTTCCTAATGTATTTGGGGAGGTAGAACGTAGTAAAATGATAACTGTAGAAGCAAATGATTTAGAAGGTCACGAGATTGAATTAACTGCTTATGATGATGTGGCTAGAATGATACTGCACATCATTGATCAATTAGATGGTATTCCATTTACCGAACGTGCTACAAAAATATTGACTGAAAAAGAAGTGGAGGCATATTTTGACAATGAGTAAGATAATTTTTATGGGAACACCAGATTTTTCAACAAAAGTACTAGAGATGTTAATCGCTGAACATGAAGTCATCGCAGTAGTTACTCAACCAGACAGACCAGTAGGACGTAAGCGTGTATTAACCCCTCCTCCTGTAAAGAAAGTGGCAGAAACATATCACATTCCAGTATATCAACCTGAAAAGTTAAAAGATTCTAATGAGTTAAATGAACTTATGGATTTAAATCCTGATTTAATTGTAACGGCAGCATTTGGACAATTATTACCTGAAAGTCTATTAAATCTTCCTAAGTTAGGTGCTGTAAATGTACATGCCTCATTATTGCCAAAATATCGTGGTGGAGCACCTATTCACCAAGCCATTATAGATGGTGAAGCACAAACGGGTATTACAATCATGTATATGGTGAAAAAGTTAGATGCAGGTAATATTATTTCTCAAAAGGCCATCGACATTGAAGATGATGATAATGTAGGATCAATGCACGATAAATTAAGCTTTTTAGGTGCAGATTTATTAAAAGAAACATTACCTTCTATTATAGATGGTTCAAATGAAAGTATTCCACAAGATGATTCAAAAGCAACGTTTGCGTCTAATATTAGCAGAGAAGATGAACGTATCGATTGGACTAAAAGCGCTAAAGAGATACACAATCATATTCGCGGATTATCACCATGGCCAGTGGCTTATACAACTATGAATGATAAAAATTTAAAACTATATCAAGCTCATATTGAAAAAGGAAAAAACGGAGAACCAGGT